>CAZWUP010000246.1:0-4560 GCA_964637045.1 uncultured Porticoccaceae bacterium
CCGGGCGCACCGAGTCCTGCCTGCGCCGCTTTGCGGTGACGGCGGTGATCGGCATCGACGGCGAAGTTCTCAACGGCCTGGAAGCCAATGGCCTCGACGTCGGCCAGCTGCTCGAGGACAAGGTGGTGTGGGCCAGGCCCGACGCCTACCTGCGCCTGGTGGAGCTGCCGGGCTTCCAGCTGCGGCGCTGGTTTGAGCTGGGCCCGGCAATGGCCATGGAGTGTGTCGCCGCCGCTGGCGCCCATGTCGACCGCCTGGAGTGGTTGGTGGAAGACGTCGACGGGGAACTGGTGCTCACCAGCCGCCTGCCCCGGGCGGTGACCTTTGACCGCTATCCCACAGGCATCGCCGGACGGGTGGAGTACGGCACCTGCAGCTGTGGCTCAGCTGACCCCAGGGTATTTTTGCGCTAACCTGCCTCCTCATCGATCCAGGAGCAGCCCATGGCCCAAAGCCCAGACACACCACCCGGCCAGACCCTGGGCAAGGGCATGCTGGTAATCGCCTGGCTGATCGTGATGGCCCTGCTCACCTGGTATTTCGCCGGGGTGGAGGAAGACCGCTACAATCCCAACCGCCAGGTGGTCAGCAGCATCAGCGACACCGGGGTGGAAGTGATCCTGGAGCGCAACCGCTGGGGCCACTATGTGGCGGACGGGGAAATCAATGGGGTGCCTGTGACCTTTATGGTGGATACCGGGGCCACCATGGTGGCCATTCCCCTCCATCTGGGGGACGCCCTGGGACTCAAGGCCGGGGTGGGAATCCCGGTCAACACCGCCAACGGCCAGACCACCGCCTACGCCACCAGAATCCCCGAACTGCGCCTTGGCGAACTGGTGTTTCGCGATGTGCGGGGAGGCCTCACCCGGGGCATGGAGGGCGACCAGATCCTGCTGGGCATGTCGGTACTGAAAAACGTCTCTCTGCTCCAGGAGGGCAACCAGCTGGTGATCCGCCAGGCCAGGTAGGCTAGCCCCCCAGGGGCAGCCCCTGGCTGACCAGGTCCTCCAGGTAGCTGATCAGCAGGCTGGCGGGACTCAACTGGGCGTCCTGCAGCTTGTCCCCATCCAGGGTCAACCCGGTGACCAGCCCCCGCATGCTGGTTGCGAGCACGGCCATTGGCCGGTGGGGTCTCCTGCCCGCCTTGCGGAACAGCACCTCCAGCATCTTCTCCACCTTTGCCGAGAGCGCCGAGAGCTCATCCTGGTAGTCGCTGGCAAACTCGGGATTGCGCCTGGCGTAGAGCTGAACCTCCACCACAAACAGGATCAACTCCCGGTTGGAAATATAATCGGCAAACCGGCTGCGCAATCTGGGCAGGAGGACATCGAGGCCCTCCTTGCCCGACAGCAGGGCGATCCAGCTGTCGGCTTCCTGGCCGTGCCGGGTGCGCACAATGTCCAGCAACAGCTCCTCCTTGCTTTTGAAGTTGGCGTAGAAGGCGCCGCGGCTGAAGCCCGCCTGTTCGCAGATGCGGTCGATTGAGGCACCTGAAAATCCACATCTGGCAAATTCCGACACCGCGGCCAGGCGCAACCTCTCCCTGGTGTGTTCGCGGCTCTGCTCTCTGGTCAGTCTTTGCATGGTGTCTCCACTGTTACCTGCGGCGATTTTGGTTTTTCCGCTCACTTGCGTCAAATCAATTTTATTTCAAATACATTATTGCATCCGAAATACAGATACTGTTTAATCGCCTCAGATACAACAGTGTATCCAAAATGCCGTACCGATCAATCATAAACGGATCGCGAATCCGAGTCTGGCAACACCGCGGAGGCAACCATGTTTGAATATCCACTGGTCGCAAGACCTGCCCATGTCCCCCCTGAACTGGTGCGGGAGTTTGATCTCTACAATATCAAAGCCAAGAACGCCGAGTGGCAACTCGCTGTGCGGGACCAGATCCACGCCGAGGGCATGCCGGATATTTTCTGGACCCCCTGCAACGGCGGCCACTGGGTACCCACTCGCGCACCCTTGATTCAGGAGGGCCTGAAGGACGCCACCCGCTTTTCCTCCCGGCGCATCACCCCCATTCCCGACACCAATCCCAGTCCGCCCTTTGTGCCCCTGATGATCGACCCGCCGGACCACGCCAAGTACCGCAGCCTGATCATGCCCTTCCTGTCGCCAAAGGAGGTCCAGCGACTGGGGGAAGACGCCCGGCAGCTCACCATCAGCCTGATCGAGGGCTTTTACGACAAGGGGCAGTGTGAATTTATCGAAGACTTTGCCACCCACCTGCCCATCGCCATCTTTATGTCCATCGTCGACCTGCCGGAACGGGATCGGCTGCCACTACTGGCAATCGCCAACACCCTGGTGCGGGGCATGGACCTGGAAAAACAGGCACAGGCCCGGGAGGACATGGCGGCCTATGCCATGGCGCTGATCAACGAACGCCGAACCAACCCCGGCAAGGACCTGATCAGTGCCGCCGCCACCGCCCGCATCGATGGCGAGCTGCTGAGCGACAACATCATGCTGGGCATGGTGACCCTGCTGCTGACCGCCGGACTGGATACCGTGGCCTCCATGCTGGCGTTCTTTACCCGCTTCCTGGCAGACAACCCGGGCCACCGCCGGCAGCTGATCGACAACCCCGAGCTGATTCCCGACGCGGTGGAGGAAATGCTCCGTCGCTTCCCCATTGCCAACCTGGGACGGGAAGTGATTGAGGATACCGAACTGGGGGGCGCGCAGCTCAAGGCCGGCGACTTTGTGCTGTTCCCCACCGTGGCCTTTGGCATGGATGCCAAGCATTTCGAGAACGCCGACCAGGTGGACTTCAAGCGCGCCAACAAGATCCACGAAACCTTTGGCGATGGCGCCCACCGCTGCATGGGTTCCATGCTGGCACGGGCCGAGTTGCGGGTATTTCTCGAGGAGTGGCTGAAACGCATCCCCGACTTCCGGGTCAAGCCCGGCACCGAGCTGGAAGTCCTCAATATGGGCGTGGCAGGCATCAACTACCTGCCCCTGGAATGGGACGTGAAATAATGGCGGCACCCTACCTGAAGTGGCAGTGCTTTTTCTGCGGCGAGATCTACGACGAGGAACTGGGCCATCCCGCCAGCGGCATTGCCCCAGGCACCCGCTGGGAAGATGTCCCCGAGGACTGGATCTGCCCCGGGTGCGGGGCCATGAAAGCAGACTTTTATCTGCTTGAGGAGTAGCGCTTCTTCAATTTGATTTTGGCCAGATCGGATTTGTGTAGAAGCCCGGTCCTCCGGGCGAAAAGAGGTGGGAAAGTCGCCCTATTCGCTTCGCATCACCACCATTCGCCCGGAGGAGAGCCTGCCCCGCGAGCGGAGCGAGTCCCCTGGGTGCCGGATAATGACGGGTTGCGCTTGTGTAGGATGGGTGGAGCGCAGCGATACCCATCAAGTGGGTGCGGCTGGATTCAGCCATTGTTGGGTTACGCTTCGCAACCAACAGTAGGCGCTTTAGGCGACCCAACCTACCCATGAACCCGTTATTATCAAATTGACGAACTACTAAGGAAGGCGCGCGCCACTGGCAGGATGCGCCCCTCAAAGGTCGGGTTGGCCCCAGCGCTCGCGGTTCGCACCGGGGCCGACCGCAAGCCAACAGTTACTGGACGCTGTCCTCCTCCCACCACCCCCTGACCATCAGGGTCATTCGCCCATAGATAATGGTGGCAAATTCCGCCTCCCCGATGGCGATGTAATGGGCCAGCTCCTGCGCCAGATCCAGGTAGCCCCGCGCCCGCCGGGGCGTAAGGATGCGCTGGGTGCGCTGGGGTACGGTGATGTCCATGGCGATGTCAATGTACATGGCCAGCATGGGGTTGCCACTCAGGTGGCCGATCAATGATGCCAGGTCGAGCATCAACTGATTGATTTCGGAGAGGTTGGCCTCGCTGATCTCCGCCGGACAGGAGTCCACCAGGGCTGCGACTCTGGCGCGCTGTCCCGGGTCGGGGTTGGCACAGGCCGATGTCACCGCCCGGGTGATAAGGAGCCCGGCGACGTCCATCATGTCGTGAACATTGGCCTGGCTTTTGTAGAGGTAGATGGATGCCATATGGACGATGGCGTCAACGGAAGGGGAGCGGGTGAAGTACCCCCCGCCAACCCCGCGCCTGATGGTCAACAACTGCTCGGAAATCAGCGCCTGGCTCGCCTGCCGAAAGGTGGGCCTGCTGACCTGGAGGCGCATCAGCAGGTCGTCCTCGGACCCCAGCAAGGTGCCCGAGGGCTGCTCCAGGATAAGCTCCCGCAGCTTGGCGGCGGCGGCGGTCACCGCCGTCACCGGCTGACGTTTATTTGCACCCCCCGCCTTGCCCCCTGCCGCGCGAAGTTCCCCCCTCGAATGACTCCCCACCATCACCTGCCTCACGAAAACACAACTGCGTCGCCAAACCACCCAAAGCGGCCAGCGAAAGCGGTGAAGTATAGCGCTCAACCCAGCGCCGCACACACCATCGCTTTATTTTATATACCTCTATTGGGCATTTTATGCCAATTTTTCGATTTTTAATTGACTGCAACCAGTATTCTTATATATCTTTACCCCGCGCGGCTTGTAACCTAG
>CAZWUP010000247.1:0-4558 GCA_964637045.1 uncultured Porticoccaceae bacterium
CGCACCTCGGCGGCGTGGAGAAAACCGGCCTTGTCCAGGCCGATGTCGACAAAGGCGGCCTGCATTCCCGGCAGCACCCGGATCACCTTGCCCTTGTAGATATTGCCCACCAGCCCCCGGCGCTGGGAGCGCTCCACCACCACTTCCTGGACAACGCCGTTTTCCACCAGGGCGACGCGGGTCTCCATGGGGGTGAAGTTGACCAGAATTTCGGCGTTCATCGGTGTCATAGCGGGCCCTGTGCTCTAGCGCCCGGCGGCGGTGCCGGGCAGGCCCTCAGGATACCAGTAACCGAGGCCGAATAACGCCAGCAGCTCACGGGTTTCCGCCAGGGGCAGGCCCACCACCCCGGAATAGCTGCCGCTGATGGCCGCGACGAACACCGCGCCCCGGCCCTGGATGGCGTAGCCACCGGCCTTGTCCGCGGGCTCGCCGGTGCGCCAGTAGCGGCGACACAGGTCCTCGTCGAGGGACGCAAAGGTCACCAGGGTCTGGCTCAGCCGCCACTCGCAGCGCTCGGCGGACACCATGGCCACCGCCGTCAGCACCCGGTGACTGCGACCGGAAAGGGCCATCAGCATGGCCACCCCCTCGGCCTCGCTCCCGGGCTTGCCCATGGGGGTGTCACCCACCACCACCGTGGTGTCCGAGCCCAGCACCGGCAGCGGCCCCAGCCGCCCCAGGGCGGCCCTGGCCTTGGCCTCGGCGAGGCGCTGCACATAGGCTTCGGGGCTCTCCCCGGGGATATGGGTCTCGTCGACATCCACCGGGCAGACGGCAAAGCGGGCGCCGATCTGACACAGCAATTCCCGGCGCCGGGGAGAGGCGGAGGCGAGGACAAATTCAGGGTTGGCGGTGGCGGACACGGCTGTTACTCGACCTTGTAGAGCTTCCACATCAAGAGGGCCACAAAGGGCCAGACAACGACGGTGCTGACCACCGGGAACAGCATATGCCAGTCGTCGGCGGCCTTGCCGGCAATCAGATTGACCACAATGGTGACCAATTGGTAGAACAGGGCCAACACCACCACCACAATCATCTGGTGCCACACCGAAAAATTCTTCATCCGCTGCCCCGCCAGCTGCAACAGATAGGCACTCACCCCCATGGCCAGGGCGTTCTGGCCCAGGGGGCCGCCAGTGAGAATATCCAGCGCCAAGCCCGCCAGCCAGGCAAAACCGACCCCCAGGACGTGGGGTTCCGCCAGCAGCCAGAACACCACCACGAGAAACACCACCATCGGCCGCCAGTAGGTGAGATCCCCCCGCAGCGGGTAAAAATACAGGGTGTAGGCCACCAACAGACTGAGATAGAAAATCACCGAGTCGAAGGGCCGGGTCATTCAGCGGCCTCCCCACCCTGCTCACCGGCCCGCTGCTCAGCACTTTCTCCGCTGCTTTCGCCGGGGGTTTCCCCCTGGGGCGCGTCCCCCGGGGTCAGCCCCGGGGGTGGCGGAGGAATCTGGAAGTCCACCACTTCGGAGAATACCAGCAGCAGATGGCGGCTGCGCTCGATGTTCGCCGCCGGCTCCACATCCACGGTCATAAAGGGTTGCCCGGGGTCCCGGTGGACACCGATCACCGTACCCACCGGGTAGCCGGAGGGAAAGCGCCCGCCGAGACCGGAGCTCACCAGCTGGTCGCCCTCCTTGATATCCACGGTGGGTGACACATAGCGCAGGTTGAGGCGGCGGAAATCCCCGGTGCCCTCGGCGATGGCCCGCACCCCGTTGCGAATCACCTGCACCGGCAGGGCGTGGGTGTCGTCGGTCACCATCAACACGGTGCTGTTGTTGTCGCGAACGTCGATCACCTGGCCCATCAGGCCCTTTTCGTCGAGCACCGGCTGGCCCAGGTAGGCGCCGTCGAGGGTGCCCCTGTTGATCACAATGGTGTGGCGCAGGGGGTCGGTGGAGACGCCGATCAGCTCCGCCACCAGCACCCGGTCGCTGAGCATTTCGGTGGCGCTGAGCAGATTGCGCAGGCGGGTATTTTCCGCCGAGATGGCCGCCATCCGCTGCAACTGACCCCGGTACACCAGCAATTCCTGGCGCATAAAGGAGTTTTCCTCCTCCAGCTGGGCGCGGGACAGCAGGGCTTCGCCACCCCATTCCTCGAGGCGCTCGGGAAGGCTGGTCAGCCACTGCAGGGGCAGCGAGGATTGGGAGGCCCTGGACGTCAGGGGGTCGAGCCAGTCGGTGAGGGAGTCGACGGCGAGCAGCAGGAGGGCCGCCCCGCCCAGCAGCAGGAGTTTCATCGCCGACAGTGGACCAGAGGCAAAGATGCGCTTGATGGTTACACTCCGTTTGGCAATGTGTAGGTCGGATTTGGCCACTGCGCTTTGCGGGCCACGCGGAGCGACGCCGAATCCGACGGGATCCCCGACTCAGCAGCCAGGTTTCCGACGTTTGAGTTCGCGCCACTTACCCGTCAAATAAATGGCACTGGAATAATTAGCCGCTGATCAATTCATCTTTTGTCATTGCGAGCGTAGCGAAGCAATCTCGGAGCCATTTAAATTCAACGAGTTACGAGATTGCTTCGTCGTTGCACTCCTCGCAATGACAAATAATCAGATACTCCTTAAGGACTTTATGGTGCTTCACCCGTCAAATAATATTGATACGCCGCTTGTCCATCATATCCAGGGCCTTGCCGCCGCCCTTGGCCACACAGGTGAGGGGCTCGTCGGCGACGATCACCGGCAGTCCGGTCTCGTGGGTGAGCAAACGGTCGATATCCCGCAGCAGGGCGCCGCCGCCGGTGAGCACCACGCCGGTCTCGGCCACATCGGACGCCAGTTCGGGGGGCGACTGCTCCAGCACCCGCTTGAGGGACTGGACGATGGCGGCCAGGGGCTCCTGCAGGGCCTCGAGCACCTCGTCGCTGTTGATGGAGAAAGCCTTGGGCACCCCTTCCGCCAGGTTGCGGCCGCGGACGTCGATTTCCCGCACCTCGGTACCCGGATAGGCGCTGCCGATTTCCATCTTGATGCGCTCGGCGGTGCTCTCGCCGATCACGCTGCCGTACTTGCGACGCACATAGTTGACGATGGCCTCGTCGAAGCGGTCGCCACCCACCCGCACGGAGTCGGAAAACACCACCCCGTTGAGGGACAGCAGGGCAATCTCGGTGGTGCCGCCGCCGATATCCACCACCATGGAGCCACAGGCCTCCTCCACCGGCAAGCCGGCGCCAATGGCCGCGGCCATGGGTTCCTCGATCAGGTATACCTCGCGGGCCCCGGCATAGTAGGCGGACTCGCGAATGGCCCGCTTCTCCACCTCGGTGGCCATGCAGGGCACACAGATCAGCACCCTGGGGCTGGGGGGAATGAGCTTGGTGGAGTGCACCTTCTTGATAAAGTGCTGGAGCATCTTCTCGGTGACCTGAAAGTCGGCGATAACCCCGTCCTTCAGGGGCCGGATGGCGGTGATATTGCCCGGAGTCCGGCCCAGCATGCGCTTCGCCTCCACCCCCACGGCCTCGACGATCTTCTGGCCCTGGTGATGGCGAATGGCGACCACCGAGGGCTCGTTGAGCACGATCCCCTTGTCGCGTACATAAATCAGCGTATTGGCGGTTCCCAGATCGATGGACAGATCATTGGAGAACAGGCCGCGCAGCTTCTTTAACATTGACTTGATAATCCCGTCTGAAATCAGTGGTGCGGCGCACTGTCCCTGTTTTTCGACACCCCGAGGGCAAATTCGGCGAACTCTAGCAACGGCAGGGATTCAGGGCAAGCGGCAAATGTGCTACCTTTGGCGCCCTGCCTGAACGTGCCTGCAGGCGTCCGTAGGCGCTGCTTGAAAAACCGGGATCATACCATGACTATTGAAAGAGCGGACATTGAAAAGCTCGCCGAACTGGCGCGGGTGCAAATAACCGAGGACCAGATCACAGCCACCACCAACAGCCTCGCCAATGTGCTGGCCTTGGTGGATCAATTGCAGGCCGCGGATACCGCCGGCGTACTGCCCATGGCCCATCCCCTGGATGCGGTGCAGCGCCTGCGGGCCGACGAGGTCACCGAGATCAACCAGCGGGAGGCCTTCCAGGCCATAGCCCCAGCCACCGAAAACGGACTTTACCTGGTCCCCCGTGTGATCGAATAAGGACGCCCCAGCCCATGCACAACAAGACCCTCGCGCAACTGAGCGCCGGCCTTGCCGCCGGAGACTTTTCCAGCGTCGAGCTGACCCGGCACTTTCTGGCCCGCATCCAGGCTCTGGACAGCACCTACAACAGCTTTATTACCGTCACCCACGAGGGCGCCCTGGCCAGCGCCGCCGCCGCCGACCAGCTGCGGGCCGCGGGCAATCCGGTGCACCCCCTCTGTGGCGTGCCCATCGCCCACAAGGACATCTTCTGCACCCAGGGGGTGCGCACCAGCTGCGCCTCGAAAATGCTCGACAACTTTGTGCCCCCCTACAACGCCACGGTGGTGGAGAATTTCCTCGCCGCCGGCGCGGTGGTGCTGGGCAAGACCAATATGGATGAGTTCGCCATGGGCTCCTCCAACGAGACCAGCTGGTACGGCCCGGTGAAGAACC
>CAZWUP010000248.1:0-4547 GCA_964637045.1 uncultured Porticoccaceae bacterium
GGGCCGTGCTCGCCAGCCAGGTGGCGCAGGGCCACTACCACCTCGTCGATACCCCGCTGGCGGGCATAGCGCAGGGGGCCACCGTGGAAGGGCGCGAAGCCGGTGCCAAAGATTATCGCTCCGTCCAGCAGATCCTCGTCTTCCACCACTTTTTCCCGCAGACAGGCCACACAGGTATTCACCAGCGGCAGAATCAGGCGATCCTCCAGTCCGGCACCGGGCGGGGGTGCCTTGGAATTTTTTTCTGCCTTGCCGTCCTTCCAGATATAGAGGCCTTTCCCGACCTTGCGCCCGGTGTCACCCGCCTCGACCTTGCGGCGAATCCAGTCCGGCACGGCGGGCAAATTGCCTTCCAGGCGGTCGGCGAGCATGTCGGCTACAGCGATACACACATCCAGGCCCACCTGGTCGGCCAACTCCACTGGCCCCATGGGCATGCCGAACTCGCGCGCCGCCTGATCGATGGTCTCCGCTGCCACCCCCTCGTCAAGTAGCAACATGGCCTCCAGCAAGTAGGGTGTCAGCACCCGGTTGACCAAAAAGCCGGGGGCACTGCGCACCACAACCGGCAGGCGCTGGATGCTGCGCACGAAGGCAAGGGCCTGCTGGATCTGGCGCTCCGGCAGATCGTCGTGGACCACCACCTCTACCAGCTGCATCTGCGCCACCGGATTGAAGAAATGCAGGCCCAGAAAGTGGCCCGGCACATTGGTAGCGGTGACGAGGATTTCCAGCGGGATGCTGGACGTATTGGTGGCGAGCAGGGCGCCCGCTTTCATACAGCGGCCCAGCTCCTGGTAAACCGAGGCCTTGACGGCAATTTTCTCCGGTACCGCTTCGATTACCAGGTCCGCATGGCTGGCCCCCGTGCCTTCCAGGTCCGGTGTCAACCGGTCGAGCAGAGCGCGTCGCTCCACGCCACTGAGGCGTTTGCGAGCGGCCAGCTCGCCGGCGCGGGCGACCGCCTTGGCGAGGGCTTGCGGCTGCTGGTCTGCCAGGGTTACCCGGCAATCATTGAGGGCGCACCAGGCGGCGATATCACCGCCCATGGTGCCGGCTCCCACCACATGGACGTGACGGATCGCACTGCTGGATCGCCGCCCTGCCGTTGTCAGAGCAGCATTCGGCTTGGTGCCCTGGCCCTTGAGCTTTTCTCGCAGGTTAAACACCCGCAGTAAATTCTGGCCGCTGGTGGAAGTCACCAGCCGCGCAAAAGAAACAATCTCGCCCTGCTGCATGGCGATGCGGTCACCGCCATGGTCGCGCCACAGCTCAATCAGTTCGAAAGGTGCCGGATAATGGTCGCGAGAAACCCGCTCGCCGGTTTGCGACAGCATTTTTTTGGCCGCCAAGGCGCGCGCCTTGGCGCTGGAGAAGACCTTGTGCTTCCACGTCGCGGCCTGGAATGGGAGCCTGTCCCAGGCTGCAACCGCAGCAGCCACATGGCGCTCTTCAGTGACAACATCCACCAAGCCGAGCGCTTTGGCGCGGCGGGCATCGAGGGTCTTACCGGTGAGCATCAAGGTCATGGCCTCGATGGGATCGATCAGCGCAGTGGCCCGGAACGTACCGCCGAGCCCCGGGTGTAAGCCCAGCAGTACCTCCGGAAAGCCAAACGAAGCGCCGGCTACGGCAATGCGCTGGCGACAGGCCAGGGCCAGCTCCAGACCGCCGCCCAGGCAGGGGCCGTGGATCACGGCAAGAGTTGGCACGGCAAGCTTTTCCAGCCGGTCGAGTACCTCGTGGGCGCCGGACAGCCGCTGCGCCACCTGGCCGGGATCATCCAGCCCTTGAAACAGGTTGACGTCGGCACCGACACAAAAGCCACTGGCTTTACCGGAGCGGATCACCAGGGCGGTGGGGGGGTCGCGATCCAGCTCGGCGAGGATCGTGTTCAGCTCGTCGAGCACCGCTTCGTCAATGGTATTGACGCTGGCACCTTCGCGGTCGAACACCAGCCAGGCGATACCCGCGCTGTCGCGAGCCAGGGTCCAGTGGCGCCAGCGGCTGCGCTGGGCGGGTGGCCCCAGCTCCAGGCGCTGGTCCTTGAGCAAGTCGATCACGGCGGTCATGGTGCTGTTCTCCTCATACTCGAATCACTCCGGGACACACTCAGCTTTAAATCGACAATTTCAATACTCATCATCAAACCGCCTCCAGCAACATGGCGCCCCCCTGGCCTCCTCCCACGCACTGGCTGGCGACCCCGCGCTTAAGGCCCAGCCGCTGCAGGCTGTTGGCCAGGTGCAGCACGATGCGGCTGCCGCTGGCGCCCACCGGGTGGCCAAGACTGATGGCCCCGCCATCGATATTGAGGCGATCGTCGGGAATAGAGCCCAGAGCACGAGGGCGGCCCAGCGCCTGGCGACAAAAGTCATCGCTCTCGAAAGCAGCCAGGCAAGCCAACACCTGAGCGGCGAAGGCTTCGTTGATTTCCCACAAGTCGATGTCGGCAAAACTGTAGCCACCGCGGTGCAACAGCTCGTCAATGCTCAGCACCGGGCCGAGCCCCATGATGGAGGGGTCCAGCGCCGACCACTGGCAGTCGACAATACGCGCCAGCGGCTGCAGGCCGTGACGCTCCACCGCCCGTTCCGAGGCCAATAGAACCCAGCTCGCGCCGTCGGTAATCTGGGAGCTATTGCCGGCGGTGACCTTGCCCCAGGGCTTCTCGAACACAGGTTTGAGGCCTGCCAGTTTTTCAGCGCTGGAGTCGGGGCGCACCCCGTTGTCTCTGTCGAAACAGTCGCCGTTGTCGGTAAAGGCGGGCACCACCTCCCCAGCCAGCCAGTCGTGCTGCTGGGCATTGGCCAGGCGCCGGTGGCTCTCTGCCGCATAAGCGTCCGCCGCCTGACGGGAGATGGCAAAATCATGTGCCAGCACCTCGGCGGTCTGGCCCATGCTGAGCTCCACCAAGGGATCGGTGAGACCTCGCAGCAAGCCAAGCACCGGCTTGAAGTAACCCGGCTTGACCGCCGCCAGCACCTTGAGGCGAGCCGACAGGGAGCGGGCATTGTTAAGCGCGGCAAACCAATGCGTGGCCTGCTGGCTGAAATACAAGGGGGCGTGACTCAACGCCTCGCTGCCACCGGCCAGCACCAGGTCGGCACCATCGCGGATGGCGGCGCAACCGCCGTCGATAGCGAGCATGCCGGAGCCACAGTTGATCTGTACCGTATGGGCCGGCATACCGTCCCCCATGCCGAGGCGCAGGGCCGCAATACGGGCCGGGTTCATCTCTTCTGGCAGCACATTGACGCAACCGAGGATTACCTTGTCCACCTGGCTGGGCGCAAAGGGTTGGCGCAGCAGTAGCGGGCGCCCGCACTGCACTGCCAGATCCACCGGCGTGAACGGGCCAGGAGCGCCGGTCACCTTGAGGAACGGTGTACGCGCGCCATCGACGATATAGACCGGGCTGTTAGCGGACTCTTTGTAGCTGTTCATCCTCTCGGCATCCTCCCTCAGATGGGCTGGGTCTGGTGACATGTGCGCCCTCCACAAAGGTCACCAGCGTAGCGGCAAATGGTTGCGCTGTCATTTCTGCATGCAGCCTGGTGATAACTACACAGCTGTCGGTGAGGCTCACTGGGCTGGTTGCGTTGCTCAGTCCCATCCGCTACGGTCAGTGCGGTTTTGCAAGACAGCCCCGGCCATGACTAGATTGATGTTTTCCGTCACACTCGCGCTCTGACGCCGTTGCAGAATTGACCTGGTCTGCCACCCCAACGCACCCCGATCCGAGCCCCACCTGACCTGAGATAACCCCATGAGAGTTACCCCCTCCCGGTTTCGTGCCACGCTGACCACCCTGGCCCTGACAGTTGCCCTCGGCGCCTGCACTTCGGACAACCGCATCTCCGCCACCCCCTCCAAGGCTGAGGCCAACCCAAAGCAAGGCCAACAGCTGGTCTCAGGCCTGGATCTGGCCGGCATGGACCCCAGCGTGCGCCCCCAGGACGATCTGTTTGTCCACGCCAACGGTGTCTGGCTGGCAGAAACCAGCATCCCTGCGGACAAAAGTGCCTGGGGCTCGTTCGATATCCTCCGCGAGCGCGCCCTGCACCAGCTGCGCGAGTTGATCGAAGCTGAGTCCGGGGAGAAAACGTCTGGCGGAGAGGCTGTTCACAACCAGCAAATGGTCAGCCGCCTTTACCGCGACCTGTTAAACGCCGACGACCGCGAACGCGCTGATCTGGCCGTCTTTGCCGATGATTTCGCTGCCATCGCCACCTTGGTGACAAGCGACGACGTCCACCGCAAGCTGCCGGCCCTGTTCGCCCGCCTGGCACAACTGGGGGCCGATACACCGCTCGCCCTGTGGGTGGCCCAGGACCGCCGCGACTCCACCCGCTATATTACCTATCTTTCCCAGGGCGGCCTGGGCCTGCCGGACCGCGACTATTACTTCGACGACAGTGAGCAGGGCACCCGGTTGCGCGAAGGCTATGTTCACTACTTGCAGCAGTTGCTGATCCTCTCAGGCGACAGTGAAAGGGTAGAACAGCGGGTTGCCGCCGTGCTCGATCTGGAAGAATCCCTGGCCC
>CAZWUP010000249.1:0-4544 GCA_964637045.1 uncultured Porticoccaceae bacterium
ATGGCGTCCCGGGGCGACGGAAAGTGGCTGGACACCACCTCGAGACGGCCATCGGCACCGTGGGCCGCAAGGCGAAAACCCTCGCCGTCGCCGCTGGCCCAGCACAGATCCAGCGTGCCGGTCATGCCGTTCTCCAGCTTGACCATCAAGGTGGCGTGATCGTCGACCTCCACATCGAGCAGCGAGCCGTCGGGCATCTGCCAGCGGGGCAACACCCGGCGCAAATCCGCCACCACCGACTCCACGGGGCCAAACATATGAATCAGCGGGGTCAGCAGGTGAGCCCCCAGGTTGCGCAGTACACTGGCGCCGTTGCGCCGCTCCCAGAACCAGGCGTAATCGGGAACATTCACCACCCCGGGGCTGAACAGTTGCAGGTGGACCTTGCCGCTGAAACCCCAGGGGTCCCCCAGGTAGCCCTCGTCGATAAGTTCCTTCATGTGCTGGCACTGGGGCAACCACTGGGTATAGGCGTCGGTGGCGCCCTGCAGCCCCTTGGCGACAAGCTCCCGGGTTAGGAGACGGGCATTGGCCAGCGAGTCGGCAAAGGGAATGCCGGCGTAGACGTGCTTGCCACCCGCCACTGCGGCTCTGATCATGTCGACCCGCAAATTGGGCCTGGTGCCCACATCGATAATATCGATATCCGGGTCGGCGGCCATCTCGTGGTAGTCCCAATAGGCCTTGGGGATATGGTTTTCCCTGGCGGCCTTTTCCGCCGTCTCCCGGCGGGAGGTGCAAATGGCCACCACTTCAACCCCGGCGATGGCTCGCCACGCCGGCAAGTGGGCGACAACGCCCCACTTCGCACTGATGATGCCGACCCGAAGAACGCTGTTGCTGCCCATCCTTTTCTCTCTGTTTACTGTGTTTATTCTGCACTTGTCGCCCCATGGTGCCACCCCGTGTGCCTGTCACCAAGCGCTTTGGTGTCGCATTTCGCCGGCCCCAGCGGCCTGCCCGACCCAGCTGACGGCAACCGGGCATGGGAAAGTCGAGGCCAGTTGATCGGATTGCACTCCTGTATCTATAGGCCAAAATTGCAGCTTGATCAGCGGCACCTTAACACCGCCGCCACAGCTCGATCCCAAGTCCGACAGACTGCTTGACCCGGGAGCATGGTTTGCCGTCATATAGGGTCTCGAATGTTACCCTGGACGGAAGAACTCCATGATCAAGAACCTGGCAAGGTGTGGCGCTCTGGTGCTGATGACCCTGGCGGCCGGCGCCTGCTCCAAACCGGAGCACGACGCCGCTCCCGGGGGAGATACCCTCCAGCCCGCTGCCGCGGCCACTCCCACTCCGCCACCGGCCGGCCCCTGGACCCCGGATTGCCAAAGGGACATCGCCGCCATCGAACAGCGCATCACCGCCCTGGAATCCCTGCCGCCCCCCTACACGGTGGACGCCGTGCTCCACCCCCTCAACGATATCGAAATCGCCATCGCCGATGGCGCCAGCTTTGCCAGCCTCATGGAAAACGTCCACCCGGACAGGGAAGTGCGGGAGCACGCCGCCCTCTGCACCACCGCCTATTCCGACCTTGCCACCCGGCTGGGCCTTTCCAGGCCGGTCTTCGACGCGGTGAGCCAGGTGGCTGTGGAGGCCGCTCCGGACGACACCAAGCGCTATCATTTTCTCACCCTGCAGGGCTTCCGCCTGTCCGGGGTGGATCGGGATGAAGGCACCAGGGCGCGGATCCGTGAGCTCAACGACCGCATCACCAAGCTGGGCCAGGAGTTCGACAGGAATATTCTCGAGGATGTGGGCTATATCGAGGTTGCGCCGGAGGACCTCGCCGGCCTGCCGGAGGACTTTATCGCCGGCAAGCCCGTGGGCGACAACGGCAAGATCCGCATCTCCACCCGCTATGTGGATTCCATCCCCGTCTACACCTACGCCCACTCCGACGAAGTGCGCCGCCTGCTGCGCCAGAAGGAGCGCTCCCGGGCCTACCCGCAAAACGAGGAGGTGCTCGGGCAACTGCTCGCAGCCCGCCATCAATTGGCGCAGCTGCTGGGTTTTGCCAACTATGCCGACCTGGTCACCAATGACAAGATGATCGCCTCGGCGGACAACGCCCGGGGGTTTATCGACCGCATCGACCAGCTCGCCCGCCCCGCAGCCGACAGGGATGTGGCCCGGCTGCTGGACCGCCTCCGCCAGATCGATCCCGACGCCAGCCAGGTGGAGCGCTGGCAGACCACTTACCTGGAGGAGCTGATCCGCCGCGAGGACTACAGCATCGACGCCACCGAGCTGCGCCAGTATTTCCCCTACACCAGTGTGCGGGACGGCATGTTCCGCCTGGTGGAACACCTCTTTGATGTCACCATCAAGCCCTGGACCACGGAGGTTTGGCACCACAGCGTGACCTCCTACGAGATCTATCAGGGGGACCAGCTGCTCGGCCGCTTCCACCTGGATATGCACCCCAGGGACGGCAAATACCAGCACGCCGCCGCCTTTGTCACCCAGCTGGGCATTGCCGGACGGCAACTGCCCGTGTCCACCCTGGTGTGCAATTTTGCCGGTGGCGAGGGCGCGAACGAGCTGATGGAATACGGCGAAGTGCGCACCTTTCTCCACGAGTTTGGCCACCTGTTGCACGCCATTTTTGGCGGCCACCAGAACTGGGCCAGACTCAGCGGCATCGCCACCGAGTGGGACTTTGTGGAGGCACCGTCCCAGATGCTGGAGGAGTGGCTGTACGACCGGGACACCTTGCAGTCCTTCGCCATCAATGCCCAGGGCCAGACCATCCCCGGCGATCTTGTCGACCGCCTGAAGGCTGCCCGGAATTTCGGCGAGGGCGCCCAGACCCGCGTCCAGATGTACTATTCCGCCCTGTCCCTGGACTACCACAGCGACGACCCCGCCAGCTTCAACCTGGTGGCCAGGATGCGGGAGCTGGAGGCCCGGTACTCGCCCTTTCCCCACCAGGACAACACCTACTTTTTCGCCAATCTCGGCCACCTCAACGGCTACTCCGCCATCTACTACACCTATATGTGGTCCAAGGTCATCGCCGTGGATATGTTCAGCGCCTTCGAGGACAGTGGACTGAGAAACAAGGACCTCGCCGGGCACTACCGGAAAACCGTGCTCGCGCCCGGTGGCGCCAAGCCAGCGGCGCAACTGGTGGAGGACTTTCTCGGCAGGCCCTACAGTTTCGCCGCGTTTTCCGCCCGCCTGGAAGAGGAGTGAAACTGAGACTCCTCGCCATAACAAAGCCAACAGCGCCATTTCACCACCTGAACCTGCGCCAAGTTGATCTGGATTAATTTAGGGCAAGGGGTGAATGGGTATAGTCGTCGCCAATGAAGCATCAGGCAATGATTGGAGACGACGATGACCTACATGAAATGGACCGACGACCTGGCTACCGGCATTCACGTCATTGACAACCAGCATCAGCGGATTGTCGACTATATCAACCAGCTCCACCAGGCCATTGAACACCACAGCAGGGAGGAGCTGATACCCATCCTGGAGCAGCTGGTGGAATACACCATGTCCCACTTCGCCTTTGAAGAGGACCTGATGGAGGAGTCCGGCTACCCCTTTGTCCACGCCCACAAGAAGGTGCATCGCCTGTTTGAAAAGCGCATGGCGGACTTCCAGCAGCGCTTTGAACTGGGGGAGGATATCTCCCGCCAGCTGCTGACCCTGCTGCGCACCTGGCTGGTGAATCATATCAAGCGGGACGATGGCGACTACGCCGAATCGGTGAAGATTTTCATGGAAACCAGCGGTCAAACCGTGGCCAAGAAAAAGGGCTTTTTTGCCCGCCTGTTTGGCTAGCGGCAGCCCCGCCGGGGATCCCCGGCGGCCGGGCCTACCAGCCTGCGCAACGGCGGAACAAACTGCCCCTAACGCCCCTGGCTCTCCATCATCCAGCTGCTGAGCAGGAATAGAATGCGCGCCCCCACATTGCCGTCCCACTCGTCCTCGGGATAGCGGGGATTGGGGCAGACTTCGCACAGATCGAAGCCGACGATCCGCCTGCCGCTGTTGACCACCGCGGCGATCAGGTAGCGGGCCTGTTCGAAATCCAGCCCCCCCGCCACCGGGGTGCCGGTGGCGGGACAGAGCTCGGGCTTGAGGCCGTCGATATCAAAAGAGATATACACCCGCCGGGGGAGCGCCTCGACAATGTCGCGGACGATATCGGCAAAGGTCGCGCCACCGTAGAGCCGCGCCTTGATGTCCTCGTCGTAGAACACCGCAACCCGCTCGTCGCCGGCGGCGAGCTCCGCCTCCGCCTCGCTGAAATCCCTGATCCCCACCTGCACCAGCCGGGACGGCCCGTTGGCCAGGGCCAGGATATTGTGCATGATGGAGGCGTGGGAAAATTCGAAGCCCTGGTAGGCGTCCCGCAGGTCGTGGTGGGCATCGATATGGAGTACGCCAAAATCCCCCCGGTACTTGTCCGCCACAAAGCGGATCAGGCCATAGGGAGAGGAGTGATCGCCGCCGATTGCCGCAAGGTGTTTGCCCTCGGCGTCCAGCTCCCGGCAGCGTTGATAAACCAGGTCATTGAG
>CAZWUP010000250.1:0-4527 GCA_964637045.1 uncultured Porticoccaceae bacterium
TCGCCCCCAGCACCAATGTGGTTGATTCCAACAACACCACCAACAACAACACCGGTGGCGGCACCGGTGGTGGCACCACCAACCCCTGTGCTTCCTACACCAAGGACGGCACCACCCGGCAAGGCTTCCTCCAGGGTGTGGACTGTATCTACGGCACCGACTTCGTGGATTTCAACAATCCCCTCACCGTGGACCTGACCATCAACGACCTGCCCAATGACGGCGCCCATATCTTCCGCGGCAGCATCTTTGTCGGTGAAAACCAGAAGGGCAACCAGAACAACTTCCGCTACAAGGCGGGCGGCGAAGGCCCCAAGCTCACCATTGCCGCGGGTAGTACCATTGCCCTGGAAACCTCCTCGGATTTTATCGCGATTCATCGCGGCTCCCAGATCATCGCCCGGGGTACCCCCTCGGCGCCCATTACCTTTACTTCGGTCAGCGACCTGGAAGGCACCATCGCCTATGACGCCGTCAGTCAGTGGGGTGGCCTGGCCATCACCGGCTTTGGCATCACCAACAAGTGCGCCTACACCGGCACCCTGGCCAATGATGGCCACAGCGGCCTGACCCTGCAGAACAATACCTGCGACGTCACCATCGAAGGCACCGAGGGTCTCACGGAAGCCAGCTACGGCGGCAACAACAACCAGGACAACTCCGGTGTTCTCGAGTATGTGATCGTCAAGCACGCCGGGGCCGAAATCGCTCCCGATAACGAGCTCAACGGCATCACCATGGGCGGCCTGGGTTCCGGTACCACCCTCAATCACATCCAGGTCTACAGTGCCTACGACGACGGTGTTGAGTTTTTTGGCGGCGCCGCCGATCTCAGCCACTATGTTGGCCTCTACGTGCGGGATGACAGCATCGACCTCGATGAAGGCTATCGCGGCACCATCGAGTACGCCCTGGTGATCCAGGATCCGAAAGACGGCGCCCACTGTGTGGAAGCTGACGGTATCGGCAGCTGGAACGAGGGCCGTGCCGCCGATATGGTGCCGCGCAACCTCCACACCCAGGCTACGTTGAAAAACATCACCTGTATCATCACCCCCTCGCTGACCGCTACTGGCGCCACCCACGAATCCGGTGCTGGCTTGATGATCCGTGAAGACCATGCGGCAAAAATGGAAAACCTGCTGGTCACCACCGCCTTCCAGGCCGATCCCAGTGGCAGCAACAACAGCCAGAACTACTGCCTGCGTCACCGTCAGCAGTCCATTGCCAGCGCTACCCTGACGTCTTCGGTCATCGCCTGTGCCGACCTCTACAGCGACTCTTCCGCCAATACCACGGCCTGGGCTGCCACCCAGTCCGGCAATGCGTATTTCGCCGCGGACGTCGCCGGTCAGGATCCCACCGTCGATACCAACAACGGCCTGCAGATTCTCGACGGCTTCTTCTCCATCCCTGCCAGCCAGATGATTGTCGGCGGCGTCAACCCCAATATCACCCCTACCGGCGGTGAAAGCTTTATCGGTGGTGTCACCGCGGCCAACAACTGGACCCAGGGCTGGACCTACGGTCTCTATATCCAGAACTGGGGCGAGCCGCTGTGGGTCACCAACCCGTAACAGTCGCGATTGTCGCAACCATGACACGGCCGTAACGAAAGGGCGCCTTACGGCGCCCTTTCAGTTGCGGATCCCTTGACTGAATAGGTTTGTTGATATGAGAAGCAAGAGGAAATTACTGGCCATGGCTGTCGCCTCGGCGGCCCTGATGCCGGCAGTTGGCACCCTGGCCCAGGACGCCACCAGGCCGCAGGTAGACCTGGCTATCGAGGAGGTGGTGATTACCGCACGCCTGCGCAGCAGTGCCAAGGATGTGGTTTTTGAGCGCATGGAGCACGAAGCCGTCACTGATCTGCTGAGCTCGGAACTGATCGGCCGCATCGGCGATTCCACCGTGGCCACCGCCCTGCGCCGGGTGCCGGGTGTGACCCTGGTGGATGACAAATTTATCTATGTTCGCGGCCTGGGGGAGCGCTATTCCAGCTCGCTGCTGAACGGCGCCACGGTGCCGTCGCCGGACCTGACCCGCAGCGTGTTGCCGCTGGACATCTTCCCCACCAGCATTGTCGAGTCACTGGCGGTGCAGAAGGGCTTTACCGTGGATATGCCGGCGGCCTTTGGCGGCGGCAATGTGGATATTCGCACCAAGGGTATCCCCGAGGAGTTTGTGTTTAGCGTCGAAATCGGCACCGACCACAACACCGAAACCAGCGGCTCCGGCCTGGTGTACAAGGGTGGCGGCGACGATGAATGGGGTACCGATGACGGCGAACGCGCCCTGCCGGGAGAGATCCAGAGTGCCCTTGACAGTTATCAGGGCAATATCGGCGTCAACAATATCCTCACCTTTATCCAGCGCCAGGATGCTTCCAAGACCCGCGCCGATGCCGAAGCCATCAACCGCGAACTGGCCAAATCCCTGAAGCGGGATATCACTGTCGAGGACGGTGACCACGGCGAAAATATCGATGGCAAGATCAACCTGGGGAATCGCTTCTACTTTGACAATGGCATGGAATTCGGGTTTTTGTCGGGCCTGTCCTACGACCATGGCTACGATACCAAGACCAGTACCAGTCGGGAATTCTCCCAGCCCGACGAGCTGGTGGGCAAGGATATCGACTCTACCCGCTCGGTGAATCTCACGGGCAATCTGGGCCTGGGACTGCGGTTCAATGGTGAGCAGGAGCTGACCACCACCAGTCTGTTCCTGCGCAATACCGACGACGTGGCGTCGATCCGGGATTATCACCCCCAGAACCGCCCGCTCTCCAGCGGCCAGGGATCCCGCGCCTATGAAATCCGCTTCGAAGAGCGGGAAATGCTGGTCAACCAGATCAACGGGCGCCATGTCTGGGGCGAGGAAACCCGGGATCTGCTGGGTCTGGACTGGGTGGGTGACAAGCTTCCCTTCCTCGATCAACTCAAGCTGGAGTGGTACTACTCCGATGCGGAGGTCAACACCGACGTGCCCAGCGAAATCAATGTCGCCGGGCTGAACGAGACGGTGCCGGGGACCGGTGAGGTGCTGTCTTCCACCGTGCAGCCGGGGGCCAGCATGGGCAATTATCGCTTTACCGAGCTGGAAGACGAGGTGTTGAGCCAGGGCTGGGAGTTGAGTCTGCCGGTGTTTGTCGGGCCCTTCGATATCGAACTGTCCGGAGGCTGGGACTATGTGCGCAAGACCCGGGTCTACGAGCAGCTGGATTTCCAGTTGGGGTCCACCGACTCCAGGGTCACGGCGGTTACGGATCAGGAGTTGGGTGAACTGTTTGGCGATGCCAATATCGACAATCCGGATTACGGCTTTGGTCTCAATGTCTCCCCCGCCACCGCCCGCAGCTACCTGGCGGCGGTGACCAATGAGGCGGTATTTCTCAAGTCCGATATCACCTGGCAGGATACCTGGCGCCTGATTGTCGGCGGTCGCTACGAGGAGTATATCCAGGCGGCACTGCCCTGGCAGCCCCTCAACTACACCTCCAGCCAGATATCCATGGACCCGGACGAACTCGCGCGGGCGGTGTTTACCGACGATCAGGTGTATCCCGCCCTGTCACTGGTCTATATGGGTCAGGACTTTTGGGCGGAAACCTTCCAGCTCAGGTTCAACTACTCGGAAACCGTGGTGCGCCCCGACCTGCGGGAAGTCTCCGATGCCAGTTACCGGGACCCCATCACCGACTTCCTGGTGTTTGGCAACCCGGACGTGGTGCCCTCGGACCTGAAGAACTACGATCTGCGGGCGGAATGGTTCTTCGACAACGGCGACAGCTTTACCGCTACCCTCTTTTACAAGGACATTGCCAACCCCATCGAGTACTTTGAAACCGCCGGTGGTGAAAACCTCCTGACCTCGCAGATCGTCAACGCGGAGAGTGGTGAAATTACCGGTCTGGAGCTGGAGTGGCTGAAGGAGTTGTCGTTTCTTGGCGATGCCTTCGTGCCCTTTTTCGTATCAGGCAACGTCACCTATATGGACCACGAGCTGGTGGCCGGCAGCAACGCCGATGCCCCCACCAATGCCAAGCGCGGCCTGTCGGGCGCCTCTGACTATGTGGCCAATATCCAGTTGGGCTTTGACTCCGACGATGGCAAGCATGCGGCCACCCTGGTCTACAACGTATTTGGCGAGCGCCTGTACACAGCTGGCCGCCTGGGTGATCCGGATACCGAAGAAATGCCGTTTCACTCCCTGGATATGACCTACTCCTACTACCTCAGCGACAATTTCACCATCAAGGCCAAGCTCAAGAACCTGCTCAACGAGTCGGTGGTGCTGGAGCAGGGCGGTATCGAAATCTATGAGGAAGAAAAGGGCATGGCGGTGAGCCTGGCGGTACAGTGGCAGTACTGATGAGCATTTAAAGGATACGCGCAACCAGGAAGGACAACTGCGCATTCAAGGCCGCCCCAGGGCGGTCTTTTTTTGTTTGCCCGGCGAAGCCGGCAAACCCGGCCACCTGAAAGAAGGTGGCGTCACCCCGACTGAGGGGAAGACAATCCGACT
>CAZWUP010000251.1:0-4517 GCA_964637045.1 uncultured Porticoccaceae bacterium
CTCGCGGGGCAGGCTCTCCTCCGGGCGAATGGTGGTGATGCGAAGCGAATAGGGCATATTTCTCACCGCTTTTCCCCCGGAGGACCGGGCTCCTACACAAATCCGATCTATCTGCAAGTGCCGGAGGCACATCCGGGCCTGAACCCGCCACCCCGGATGGGGCCGTCAGTTTCCCTGTTGCCGTGCCGCCCGCTTTTCGTCGGCAGCCCTTTGCAGCAGAGGCTGCAATTCCCGCTTGACGATCTTGGCGCTGGCGTTAAGGGGCATTTCGTCGACAAACACGATGGTGCGTGGCACCTTGTTGTCCGCCAGCCGGGCCTTGCACCAGTCGGTCAATTCCTGCTCGGTGGCACTGGCGCCGGTCAGCAGCACGATGGCGGCGGCCACATCCTCCCCCAGCACCTCGTGATTTACCCCCACCACGGCGGCGTCTTTTACCGCCGGGTGATCGTGAAGGACATTCTCGATTTCCAGGGGTGTGATGTTGTAACCGCCGCGAATAATCAGTTCCTTGGAGCGGCCGGAGAGGATCAGGTCGCCGTCCTCGTCGACATAGCCGAGATCGCCGGTCTTGGTCCAGCCGCCAACCCAGCCCTTGGCGCTGCCGCTGTCGTCACGCCAGTAGCGCTTGGGCTTGCCCGACTTGCCGTAAATTTCCCCCACCACATTGGGCTCGTCGATTCTGTTGCCGTCCTCGTCGCGGATTTCCATATGGGGGGGCAGGGGGCCGACACAGCCGGGTTTCAGCACCTGCTCCCTGGTGGTGGTGCTGGTGCCGATGCCGCCCTCGGACATGCCGTAGCTGTTGCGCAGCATGACATGGGGCCACAGCGCAAAGGCGCGCATCACCGAGTCGTGTTGCAGGGGTGCGGTGCCGGTGAGGATAAAGCGCACACTGGAGAAGTCGTACTTGGCCACATCCGGGTGGTCGAGAATCAGGCGCAGCATGGTGGGCACAAAGTACAGCACCGTGGGTTTCTTCTCCGCCACCAGGTGGAGGAACTTGCCGGCATCGAACTTGGGCAGGGTAAAACAGGTCTGGGCCGCGGTTAGGGGCAGAGGGCACTCCCCCAGCATCCCGCCGGAGCTGGTGAAGGGCAGGGCGTGGAGGGTGGCGTTGTTGTACTTGTCGACGCGGGTGCCATCCCCCATCCCGGCCACCAGGTTGGAGTGGCTGGTAACCACCCCCTTGATTTTGCCGGTGGTGCCGGAGGTGCCCATGATCACCGCATCCCCATCGGCAGTGAATTTGCTCTGGTCGGGGAGGGCCGCCAGGTCGCGGGGCATGGCGTCGGCGCTCCACACCTGCTCCAGCTGCACGTCCTTGAGCAGATCGGGCACATCGGTGATGGCAAACCTGGGCTCGATCAGGGCCAGGTACTCCTTGACCTCTTCCGGGGAGAGGCGGGTGTTTACCGGCGCCGCAATGGCGCCACAGCGCATTACCGCGATCACTGCGATGGCCATCTCGCAGGCCTTGTCGTTGGTGATGGGCAGGATCACCCGGTCCCCCTCCCTGAGGCCAGCCGCCGCCAGACCCCCGGCCACCTCGTCGGCTTCCCGGTCCCACTCCGCCAGGGTCAAAACCCTGAAAGTATTGTCGTGGGCCACCCGGTCGGGAACCAGTTGAGCCTTTATCTTGAGGGCTTCGGGGAGGCGGACGATATCTTTGGCGGTGCTCTCGGTCATGGAATTGGTCTCATTTTAGTGGCTTTCGGGCGGTGCTGCGGCCCGCCGGTGGTCTGTGCGTGACAGCTGGGGGCATTATACCCGATGGGGATGAGGGCCAAAGTCCGCCTCGTAGTAGGGCACGATCACCGATCCACGCTGGACGATGCGGTCGATGCGCTTGCGGTCGTCGGCGCTGATGTCCACCGTCAGGGCCCCCAGGTTGTCCAGGTACTGTTCCAGGGTGCGGGGGCCGACAATGGGGCTGGTTACCCCGGGCTGGTGCAGGCACCAGGCCAGGGCCAGCTGGGACAGGGTGCAGCCCTTCTCGGCGGCCATGGGTTCGAGCTGCTCCAGGGCGTCGTAGAGGGGCTCCACCCAGCGGGCTTTTTCCAGGGGGGCACCGGGCCAGGTCAGATAGCGGGAGTCTTCGGGGGCGGTTTTGTTGCGACCGTACTTGCCGGTGAGCAGCCCCGCCGCCAGTGGGCTCCAGGGAATGATCGCCGTGCCGTAGGTCTGGGCCATGGGAATCAGCTCCCGCTCGGCGCGGCGCTCGACGATACTGTAGGGGGGCTGCTCGCTGATAAAGCGGTTGAGCAGGTACTTCTCCGACACCCACAGGGCTTCGACGATTTGCCAGGCGGCAAAGGTGCTGGTGCCCAGGTAGCGGACCTTGCCGGAGCGCACCAGGTCGTCGAGGGCGCGCAGGGTTTCATCAATGGGAATTTTGGGGTGCGGGCGGTGAATCTGGTACAGGTCGATGTGGTCCGTCCGCAACCGCCTCAGGCTCTGTTCGCACTGTTCGATGATAAAGCGACGGCTGGCGCCGCCCATATTGGGTCCCTTGCCGAGGGGGATGGAGAACTTGGTTGCCAGCACCACCTGTTGCCGCTTGTTGTCCCGGGCGAGGGCATTGCCGGTGACCACTTCGCTTTGAAAGTGGTTGTAGGAGTTGGAGGTGTCGAGAAAATTGATGCCATCCGCCAGTGCCCTGTCGATAATTGCGAAGGAATCGCTCTCGTTGGTCTTGCCGCCAAAGTTCATACAGCCCAGGGCGAGGCAGGAGACCTCGACACCGGTGCGGCCCAAAATACGGTATTCCATGGGTTTCTCGTGTTGTTGTCAGGTGTTGCCGTTGATCGTATCACTGCTGTGGAGCAAAATCCCCTTTTGCCAGTGTCCTGTCCCCCCGGGTAGCCTGCGGGCTTGATGTTATCCCCCAAAGTTCACCAGCCAACCTTGAGAGAGCGAACCATGGAAACCATGCCCTACGACGAATTCTCCATGTTCCAGGAAAATGCCGAGGAATTCGGCATTCCCTACCACCGGCCGCCGGTGGTGCGGCGGGTCTTTAGCGAGTTGGGGGACGGCCGCCGGCTGAGTTCCCTGGTGTGGGGGGAGGGGCCGCCGGAGCTGGTGTTTCTCCACGGCGGCGCCCAGAATGCCCACACCTGGGACACCGTGGCCCTGGCCCTGGGTCGCCCTCTGCTGTGTATCGATCTGCCCAGCCATGGCCACTCCGACCAGGCTCTGGAAGGTGTAACCAATATCGAGGTCAATGCCCGGGATGTGGCGCGGGTGATCCGCGATCTGGCCCCCCAGGCCCGCGCGGTGGTCGGCATGTCCCTCGGCGGCATGACGGCCCTGGCCCTGGCGGACCACGCCCCGGAGCTGGTGCGCCGGGTGGTGCTGGTGGATATCACCCCGGGGGTCGACGGGGACAAGTCCAGGGCCATCTCCGATTTCGTCAATGGCCCGCAAAGCTTTGCCAGCTTTGACGCCTTGCTGGAGCGCACCATCGCCCACAACCCCACCCGCACCCCGGCCTCACTGCGCCGGGGCATTCTCCACAACGCCAAGCAGCGGGAGGACGGCTCCTGGGTGTGGCGCTACCGCCGCTTCGCCGACCGGGAGCCGGGGAGCTTTGCCCGTTTTGCCCTGCTGTGGGACGTGGTTTCCCAACTGCGCGTGCCCTTGATGTTGGTGCGCGGCATGCTGCCCCAATCCGTGGTGGACGACGCCGACGAGGCCGAGGTCCTGCGCCGCTGCCCCGCGGCGCGGATCGCCCATATCGCCAATGCCGGGCACAGTGTGCAGGGGGATACGCCGGTGGAGCTGGCGGGATTGATCGAGGATTTTGTATTCGGCGAGTAATTGTCGCTGCGGTACAGGAATTGGAAATTTGGCGCTGCCGGTGGCGAGCCCGTAGGCTGGCGGGGAAGTACATTCGCTTTATCCGCCTTGCGGAAATTGCTCGCAGGCCTGGCCGCCCCCGGTCCTGCGCAGAATGGTTTGGCCCCGTGCGGTGCCGAGCCACTGTTCCGCGCCGACGTCGATAGCGACGGTGGCCATGGATTGACCGATTTCCTCATCGCACAGTACCTCCAGTGATCGGGGATCAATTTCAGCGACGGCGGAGGGAATCCTATGGTTGCAGTGCCCCTCGCTCCTGAAGCATTGCGTGACCGTTGCAACCGAGGCGCGGTGGCCGGTGGCGAGGATATTGCCGTTGTCGCGCCAGCGCAGATTGTCCGGCAACATCGGCAGCGCGACCACGGCGCGGGTTGTTCCTTCCTCCGCGAGCCCCAGCTTTATCAGCTCGGCCTCGGGCCACGAAGCCACATACAGCTCTTGTCCATCTGGGGACACCAGCAGGCCGTTGGGGCCGATGATGGCGCTGTCGGGGACGGTGCGCCAACCGCCGGCGGTGGTCCAGCTCAGCACATCGCCCCCCAGTGGTGATGGCGCCGCAGAGCCGTCGATGGGCGTGCCCCTGTTGGTCATGAATACCCTTGCGTTGGCGGCGACGGCGACGGTGTCCAGCAGTTGGCGCGCCGGGTGGTCGTGTT
>CAZWUP010000252.1:0-4486 GCA_964637045.1 uncultured Porticoccaceae bacterium
CTTCCTCGATCGCCCGCGCCTCTAGCATTTCGAGCTCGCCGCCGCACTGCGGGCCCAGCGCAACCAGCTGCGCGATGACTTTGCCTTTGTCGCCGCCTGCAACCTAGGGGGCGAGTTCCTCGACGACGGGGCCAGCGCCCGCCTCAAGGCGCTGGCTCGGCAGACCTGGCAGCGCCACTTTGACGACCGCCTGGGGCTGTCCCGGGTGGAGGAGGGGCGCTTCACCGACCCGGCCCCGGAACTGCCGGTCACCGAGCAGCTGCTGGCGGACAAGCCGGAACACATCATTCCCAGGGAGGGCGTGGCCAGGTACCCGGAGCGCTTTGGCATTCGCATGGAGATTCCCCGGCACCTCTACAACCTGGGGGAGCTGTACAACCTGTCCATTGCCCGGGGCACCCTCACCGCGGAGGACAGGTTCAAGATCAACGAGCACATCATCAGCACCATCAAGATGCTCGACAGCCTGCCCTTTCCCGAGGATCTGGCCCTGGTGCCCCGCTACGCCTCGACCCACCACGAAACCCTCAATGGCACCGGCTATCCCCGCGGACTCAGCGCCGAGGACCTGTCCATTCCCGAGCGCATCATGGTGCTGGCGGATATTTTCGAGGCCCTCACCGCCGCCGACCGGCCCTACAAACCCGCCAAGACGGTGAGCAAGGCCATCGCCATACTCCACACCATGGTGCTCAACCACCATGTGGATCGGGATGTCTTTGCCCTGTTCCTGTCCAGCGGGGTGTACCTGGAGTTCGCCCACAGGTTTCTGCCGCCGGAGCAGATCGACGAGGTGGATATCAGTCTCTATCTGGGAGCGGCGGGCTGATGTTGCCGGACAGGGAGGCTTCCGGCGCCTGGTCCGGGCCAGTGTCGATTGGGTCCGGCTGGAGGATGGGCAGGTCGTCCCCCTCGGTGATGGCAAAGTCGAAGCGGAAGATCTGCCAGAAGGCGATAAACAGGGCGGCGATCAAGGGGCCGATAACAAAGCCGTTGATCCCGAACATGGTCAACCCCCCCAGGGTGGACAGCAGCACCATCCAGTCCGGCAGCTTGGTGTCCCGCCCCACCAGGATGGGGCGCAGGATATTGTCCGCCAGGCCGATCACCACCACCCCGTAGACCACCAAAATAGCCGCGGACACCTTGTCGTCGGTGGCAAACAGGTAGATCGCCGCCGGCGCCCACACCAGGCCCGCACCCACGGCGGGAATCAGCGACAGCAAGGCCATGATCACCCCCCACAGCAGCGCCCCCGGAATCGCCAGAATCCAGAAGATAATGCCCCCCAGGGCGCCCTGGACCAGAGCCACCACCAGGTTGCCCTTGATGGTGGCGCGGGTGACTTCGGCAAATTTGCCAAACAGCAGGCGCTCCCGCTGATCCCCCAGGGGCAGCGCCCTGATCAGGTGCTCCAGCAATTTGGGGCCGTCGCGAAGGAGGAAGAAGGTGAGGTAGAGCATCAGCGCCAGGTACAGGAAAAACTGGAACGCGCCCTGGCCAAACGACAGCGCATTCTGGGCGACAAAGCGGCTGGAGGCCACCGCGGCGTCCGCCACCTGCTGTTTGACGCTGTCCAGGTCCACATTGAACCTGTCCATAAGCGCCTGTAGCTGGGGCAGGGCATCGCGGATGCGGTCAAAAAATTGCTGGGGATCGACCTCCCCGGACTTGATGCGCTGGTAGAAGTCCACCGCCTCCTGGAAAAATGCCGTGAGCAGCAAAATCACCGGCATCACCACCAGCACGATGCACAGCAGCAAGGTGACCAGGGCCGTCAAATTCGGTCGCGACCCCCAGGTGCGCTCCAGCCGCTGCTGCAGGGGGTGGAACAGCAGGCTGATGGCGCAGGCCCAGAAGACCGGGGCAAAAAACGGCTTGAGCAGATAGAAAAACAGCACTGTCACCAGGATCAGCGACAGCAGAAACGCGCGTTGTTCCAGCTTTTTGGCAAACATGGGGGGCTTCTCCGTGTTCCCCGTGCCGACGGCACCGGAGCCCGCACTATATAGGACGGCGGGGCGAGCTGTCAGCCCTGACCCGGGGCGGGAATCAGGGCGCGTAACAGGCCTTGACGGCGTCTGGCCCCAGGGTCTCGATGGCCTGGTATTTTTTCCAGAAGGCGTTGTCGATGCGCTTCAGGCCGGCGCTGGTGGTCGCCACCCGGTAGCGGCTCAGGTGGCGGGGGCCGCCGTTGTAGACCGCGTAGGCGGCGCGGGCGACGCTGCTGTCGTCGCCGGTGATTTCGTGTTCCTTCTTGCGGATGGCGTGGTCCACCAGGTAGTGCACCAGAATCTCATTCCCCGCCCGGGCGTTGTAGGCAATGTTGTCGTTGAGGGCCAGGGGGTCGTAGACCCCCCGCCACACATGCTGGTTGACCTGCATCATCCCCACCGACCCGGCGGAGGACCTGAGGGGCAGTACCTGGCCGCCCTTGCTGACATACTGCCGCCAGCAGGATTCCTGCCAGGCGGTGGCCAGGATCAGGTGCTCGTAGATGGGGATGAAGCGTAGGGGCACCTTGCCCTGGTCCCGCTCCCCACTGACCACGCTCTGGAGCAGCAGGTTGACCGCCGCCAGGTAGGTGTCCAGATCACTGGCCTTCGGCACCCAGCCGGTCAGCTTCTGGAGCAGCTTGGGGTCCACCGGTGCCGCCTGCGCAGGCGCCACCAGCCAGGCAAAAGGGGGGCCGAACAGCTCGTCTCCCCCGGTGCCGTCGGTAAACTGGGGGTCGAAGCCGAGCAGGCTGCGCAGCGCGGGATCCACCGCGGTGCTGTACTCCAGCTCGCGGTCGCCGACCCCGGGCATCAGCAGCCTGGCCAGGGTGCGGAAAGTGGCGCTGTCCAGCTGCAGGCCATAGTGGGCAGCGGCGGCATCCAGGGCCCGGAGGGCGTCGCCGGCGCTGATAAAGGCCAGGTACTGGAGGGCCTCTGTGGCGGGGAAATCCTCCCGGTGCTCCCGCAGCAGGGGCGCCAGGCGCTCCCAGGTGGAAATAAACAGGCCGCGCACCGGATCCTCGCCGCGGCTGTCCTCCTCCAGGGCACGGCGCAGATCGTAGCGCGCCTCCAGCAGGATGTCCGCCAGGGCCCGGGTCAGCTCGGGATTGGTGGCGGCCAGTTCAGTGCCCAGGGTTTTCAGCAGCCAGGTGGCGAAGGCGTCCCAGGACTGCCAGGCGCTGTCCCAGCGCGCCAATTCCTCCTCGCTGAGGACGTCCCCTGGCGCGGTTGCCGCCAGCTCCATAGGCAGCTCCGGGGGATCCAGCGCCAGGCTGACGGTCAGACTTTGGCTGGTGGTTTCCACCCCGCTCAACCGCACCGAGGCGAGCAGCCTGTCGATGTCGGTATCGGCGCCGGGCAGCGCCTCCAGCAGCAGACCGCGGGTACCGTTGAGCAGCGGCCGCAGATCGAGGGTAAAGCCCTCCAGGCTGGGCTGCACATACTCCCTGATTCTCTCCCACACCAGCCCCGGAACACCCCGGCCACCGTCCTGGCCGCGGATGCTGGACGCCACCACGCGGAAGGCCAGGGCGTTGCCGTCGGCGCTGATATAGGCCTCTTCCAGGGTTTCCACCACGCCGCTCCAGGCAAACAGCTGCAGGCAGCTGTCCCCCACCTGGGTGCCACCCCGGGCGGCGAGATTGGTTTGCAGGCGCAGCTTGCCATCGTCGGTTCCTGCCAGCTGCGGGTTCGACAGCACCATGGAATTACAGCCCAGGGTGTCGGTGTAGAGCAGGGCGGTCTGCTCGGGACCACTGAACAGCTGGCTACCCAGGGCGTGCTGGACGATCCGGTAGTCGAGTTCGATGGGAACGGTGAGCGGCTGGCCGTGGCCGACCTGGGCGCTGGCTAGAGCGGCGAGCATGAGCAGAATTGGAAGTCTGGATAGTGGCATGGCGACCCTTGCCGGGCTGACTGGACGTCAGCCAAGAATGGGGCTGAGATCCCCGCCAAGTCAAGGGTCGCAATGACAATCAGTCAGCGCTTGCCGAGTTAATAGCATCAGCTCCATTGCGTCGGCGCATCTGTTTTGTCGCCGGGTTCATAGTATGCTACGGGGGAGTTGGGGGCGCTGACCCGCACCCTGGGTAAAACACTTTCAGTGGGAGAGAAAACCATGATCCACAGAGCAATCAGAATCTTGTGTGTGTGCGGCGCCATAGCCCTGCCGGTGCTCGCCGAAGAGTTGCAGACCGACTGGATTCAACCGGTGACGGGCGCGGAGGAGAAAACCCTGGGGGCATCCCTGCGGGCGGTGGAAACCAGCGCCGAGGACGGCAGCACCAGGGTTACCATCGCCATTCCCAAGGCCTCGGTGGCGGATACCGCCGACATCCAGGAAGTGATCGTGGTGGGCCAGCGGCCTGACAAGTCCGAGCCAACCCTGGACGTGCGCCACGAGTGGGTGGCCGACTACGACAAGGACTACTACGGCCTGGTGCTGTACCTGGGCAAGGACGGCAATATTCCCCTGCGCCTGTACCTGAAGT
>CAZWUP010000253.1:0-4481 GCA_964637045.1 uncultured Porticoccaceae bacterium
CTGGCGGGCGCGCAGGCCGAGGTCGATAAACTCCTCGTCCTTGTAGCCGTTGCACACGATCAGGCTCTCCCGGTCGCGGAGCATGGCGATGGCGATCAGCAGTTCCGCCTTGCTGCCCGCTTCCAGGCCGTGGTGATAGCGCTCGCCGAAGCGGGCGATTTCCTCGATGATATGGCTCTGCTGGTTGACCTTGATGGGGAACACGCCCCGGTACACACCCTGGTAGTTGGCGCCCTTGATGGCGCTGGCGAAGGCCTCGTTGATCTGGGTGATGGCGGTGTCCAGGTGGTTTTCGATGCGCAGCAACACCGGCATCGCCAGGTAGCGCTGCTGTAGACCGTCGACGATATCCAGCAGGGACACCTGGTGGCGGCCCTTGCCGTTGTTGGTCACCGTGACCTGCAGGTCGCCGTTGTCGGCGACGTCAAACAGGCCCGCGCCCCACTCCCGAACGGCGTAGAGCTCGGCGGCGTCGTCCGCGGTCCAGACTGGATTTTCAGGATTGTTCAATGACACTGCTCCTGTGGGAGGGTGAATTCCGGCACGGAGGCTGCCGAAGGCGACAGGCCACCGGCTTTGCCATTGCCGTGCAAAGGGGGGCCATTTTCCAGCTAAACCCCAGTATAGGGAAGAGTTTTGACAGATTTTTGGCAGTTAGGGTGTCCTTAGAACGCTCTGATTATTTGTCATTGCGAGGAGTGCAACGACGAAGCAATCTCGTAACCCATTGAATTCTTGCGGTGAAGGGTCGAAGTTGACGACAACTAGCCCATATCCCCGTAGGGATTGTCCACATCCAGGGGGATGGCCTTGCCAAAGCCCGGCACCGCCACCTCGGAGGAGGAAATCGACAGCTGGTCGTCCTCCACCATGCCCTCGCCAAAGCGGTAAATCACCCCCAGTTGCCCCTGGTCGGCGCGGGCTTCATAGTCCCGGGCCTGCTGGCGCACGGCTTCCCGGCGCCGCTGGTAGTCGCTCCAGCGGTGGCTGTGGCGGCTGGCGAGCATGGCCTCGGTCCTGGCGGGGGACAGCAGCAGGCCGGTGGCGTTGTTGCCGCCAAAGCCCTTGGCGTTGATAAAGGTGGCCTGCAGGGTATTGGGGCCCAGCTCCAGGTCGCGGATGGGGATGGCCAGGCGCTCCTGGTGGACATCCGCGGCGATGGCGGTGCCGGTTTTGATGCCGGGCACCAGGCCGCGGCGCATGGCGGCGATGGCCGCCACCACCTGGTCGCCACTGGCGGTGGCCATGGAGTGGCCCAGATAGGCCTTGACCGCGCACACCGGCCACTGGTGAATATCAAACGCCTTTGCCAGGCGGTCGAAGATCAGCGATTCGGTGACCCGGTTCTGGGGGGTGCTGGAGCCGTGGGCCATGATCAGGGTGTGGCGGCGCAGGTCGTCGTCGCCGAGGATGGCGCGGCCCAGCCCCAGGGCCTTGGCGAAGGTGATGTAGTTGCCGGGGCCAGGGCTGGAGATGGATTTCTTGACGCCGTCGGCGTCCATGAACACCCCGGCCATGGCGCCGTGGATATCGGCCCCCAGCTCCACCGCCAGGCTGTCGTCCATCAGGATCACATACTGGCTGGATTCCCCCATCACAAAGCCCGCGTTGTCGCAGAAGGGCCTGCTGTAGCGGCGGGGGTCCGGGTTGGGTGTTCCGTCCAGGCGGGCCATGCCTTCCTCGGTGGCGAGGGCGCTCATGGCCATAAAGCCTTCCAGGTTTTCCAGGGTAATGGGGGCCTCGCTGCCGCCGACAATGGCCACCTTGCGGTGACCCAGCTGGATATCGCGAATGGCGGCCTGGAGGTTGTAGAGAAACCCGGCGCAGGCCCCGGCGATGGCCTCGGTGTGGCCCACATTGCCCAGCACATAGGCGTTGACGAAATCTGCGGGCATGCTGTTGAGGGCCAGGGGAACCTGTTTGGCGGTGGGCCTGCCCCCCAGCCAGCGGGCCTTGAGCACCCCGCCCCAGCCCTCGTCCTGCAACTGGCCGAGGGCGCTGGCGGCGTACATGCCGATCTCATCGGGGCGGACCTTGGCGCACACCAGATCCCAATCGATACCCAGGCTGTGGAGGGCGTCGGAGGCCCCGGCAATGGCCATTTGCAGCCCCCGGGGCTGGGAGCGGGAGGGGTAGTGATCGCCGGGGTTGAAGCCGGAGGGCAGCTGGCCGGCGGCCTTTACCGGGAAAGGCTTGGTGCCCGGCATCAGCATGGTGTGGTTGCCACGGCAGCTGACTTGCACCCGGCCCTCCGCCAGGTCGGTGAGCTGCCAGTCGGCGGGAATTTGCTCCGGCAGCTGGCGGCGCTTGACCTCGAAGCGGATTTCGCCGTCGCCGTTGGCGCTGATATCCAGGCGCGCGTTCCAGGGGGCCGCGTCGGGGTCGAAGACGCCGGCTTCGATACGGCGCACCAGGGTGCCTTCCATCACTCCCCGGGCCAACGCATCTCCGCTGCTGGAGATACCCATCAGGGCCGCCAGCCCGGCCAGGGTTTGGTCGCGCTCGCCGGCTCCCAGGCTGTCGATGACCATACGCCGGTAGGATTGATCAAAGGAGCTGCGGCCGGCGGCGTTGTAGCCGCCATAGCTGACCACTACGGGTAAAGCTGTCATGGGTCTACCTTGTTGAACCTGGATGATAGAGAAAGTCTATGGACAGTCTAGCAGCAGCTTAATGGCCAATTGAGCCAAATGTTGGAAGTATTCGGCCATCCGTCGGGGAGAGAACCCCTGCGGGGGCTTCACCCAACCTTGTGAACCCGCAACTATCGACAACCTGAAGGGGGGGGCTAGAGCCCGCCATCAACGCACCGAGAACAACTTGGCGCGCACGGTTTCCCGGTATTTCCCCGGCGTGGTCTGCAGGTGGCTGGAAAACAGGCGGGTAAAGTAGGAGACGTCCTGATAGCCGCTGAGGGCGGCGATCTCGTGGATGCTGAGGTTGGTTTTTTGCAGCAGATCCCGGGCGTGGGTGAGGCGCAGTTCCTGCAGGTAGTCGCTGGGGGTGATCCCCAGGGCCAGCTTGAAGCGGCGGTTGAAGCTGCGGGTGCTCATGCCGAACTGGTCCGCCAGCTGGGGAATGGCCACCTTGCGGGCGAAATTGTCGTCCAGCCAGATCTGGGCCTGGAGGATATCCTCGTCGGAGTGGTACTCCACGTGCTCGGCAAAATAGCGGCTGGGCTCGAAGGTGCCGCGAATCTCGTGGAAAAAATTGCGCTCCACATTGTTGGCCACCGGGCGGCCAAACCACAGGTAGATGATATGCACCATCAGCTCCGCCAGGGTGTTGACGCTGGCGGCGCAGTAAATATTGCCGGCCTGGGTAATAAAATACTGGCGCTTCAGGTTGACGGCGGGGTAGTCCTTCTGGAACTGGTCGAAATAATGCCAGTGGGTGGTGGCGGGCTTGCCGTCCAGCAGTCCCGCGGCGGCGGGAAAGCACACCCCGGTGCCCACCGCGGTGATCATCGCACCGCCCCGGTGCTGGGCCACCAGCCAGGGGGCAACGTCGGGGTTTTGCCGGATGGCCCGCCGCGGATTGCGCCACTGGCCGGGAAAGTGCACCAGATCCAGTTGCGGCGCGTCCGCCAGTGCCAGTTGCGGGGCGAGTACAAACCCGGAGGCGGACTGCACGGGTTCGCCGCTGGTGCTCAGGGTGAGAAGTTCCAGGTCCAGCGTGCCGCTGCGCAGGCCGCGGGCGGTGGCGGCGGCGGTCTGCAGCATTTCGATGGGCAGGGTGGCGCTGGTGGCCAGCACGTTGTCGCACAGCACAATGCCCACCTTGCGGGCGGGAAACCTGGATGCCTGAGGTTTCGCAGTCATGGGCGGACTCCCGCGGCCAGCCTACAGCCACACCAGGGGCGGCTCGGCCATGGCGGCCAGCTGCTCCCGCAGCTCGAGAATGTGGTCACCCCAGTAGCGGGGCGTGTTGAACCAGGTAAACACCCGGGGAAAGGCCGGGTCCTCCCAGCGCCGCGCCAGCCAGGCGGCGAAGTACATTAGCCGCAGCGAGCGGTAGGCCTCGGCCCAGCGCAACTGGCGCGGGTGGAAGTCACAGAACTCGCTGTAGCCCTCCAGAACCTCCGCCACCTGGGCGCTCTGGCGGTGGCGGTCGCCGCACAGCAGCATCCAGATATCCTGGATGGCGGGGGCCATGCGGGCGTCGTCAAAGTCGACAAAATTGGGCAGCTCGTCCCGCCACAGGATATTGCCCCCGTGGCAGTCGCCGTGAACCCTGATGTAATCCTCGTCGCCGACACTGGCCAGGGTTTCCGTCACTGCCTGGAGCAGGTCCCGGGTGACCCCGGCGTACACCTCCCGCAGGTCCCGGGGAATCATATGCTCCAGAATAAAGGCGGCGGAGTCGTGGCCAAAGCTGGCGACATCGATGCGGGGCCGGTGGACAAAGGGTTTGACCTGGCCCACCAGGTGGATGCGGCCGAGAAACTTGCCGAGGGTGTGGAGGTTGTCGAGGTTGTCCAG
>CAZWUP010000254.1:0-4444 GCA_964637045.1 uncultured Porticoccaceae bacterium
AGTGCCGTGCTTGTGGATTACCGTCAGCACCATGTTCTGGCCGATGGACACCACCGGACCCACGGGTACATGGTACTTGGCCTCTTCAATTTCGAAAATGATGGCCTCCATGTCGGTGCCCCCGCGGCCGCCCACGGCCACCGGTTGTCGAATGCCGGCATATCCGGCGGCGGCCTTTTTGGCCTGCCAGGCCCGGGCGCGGGCGACAAACTCCTGCTCCGACCAGGGGGTGGCGGGCTTGTGGGCGTACTCTGCGGCATGCTCGGCAAGCCAGGCTTTGACTTCGGCGCGGAATGCGGCTTCCTGGGGGGTGTCGTTGAAATCCATGGTGGTGGTCTCGTTCAATACTGGAGTTGGGTTCGGGTCACGGCGGGGTCAAAGTGACCGCTCGGCGCCGGGGGTTACTGCCTGTGGTGATTTGCGCTTCACGCGGATAGGGCGCTGATGGCACGGTCGGCCCAGTGGGTGCGGTTGCCCAGGGCGGCCGCCAGCAGGCGCTCGCGGCGGTAATAGAAATGGCAGTTGGCCTCGAAGGTGTAGCCGATGCCGCCGTGGATCTGCAGATTCTCCCGGGCGCCAAATTCAAAGGCCTCGAGGGCGCTGATGCGCGCCGCAGCCACCGCCTGGGCCTGGTCGGGCCTGTCGTTGACCAGGGTCCAGGCGGCGTACATGGCGTTGGAGCGGGCCAGCTCCAGCTTCACATAGAGGTTGGCCAGACGGTGTTTGATGGCCTGGTAGCTGGCCAGTTGGCGGCCAAAAATCTGGCGCTCCATGGCGTAGTCGCGGGCCATGTAGAGGCAGGCCTCGGTGCCACCCACCTGCTCGAAGGCGGTGATGACAGCGGCGGCATTCAGCAACTGGTCGAAGATCGCCGCGGCGTCGCCCTGGTCCAGCAAGGCCGCCTTGGCATTGTTCAGGGTGAGGGCGCCGTGGAGGCGCAGCTCGTCAAAGCTGGTGAGGGCCTGGCGGGACACTCCGTCCTGATCCAGCTCCACCAGGGCCAGGGCCGGGCCGGTGGCGGTCCTGCACAGCACCACGGCGATATGGGCAATGGCCAGGTCGCTCACCGGCGACTTGGTGCCGGTGAGGGCGCCATTGGCAAATTCACAGCGCACCCTGGCGGGGGTGATGTTGCCCGGGCCTTCGCCGTAGGCAAAGGTGGCGATGGTTTCGCCGCTGGCCAGGCGGGGCAGCCAGGTTTCCTTTTGGGCCTGGGTGCCGGCCAGTTCGATGGTGCGGGCCGCCAGGACGATGGAGGAGAAGAAGGGCACGGCGGCATTGCTGCGGCCCATTTCCTCCGCCAGTACCGCCAGTTCCAGCAGGCTCAGGCTGAGACCGCCAAACTCCTCGGGGATTGCCGCGCCGAGGAAGCCCAGTTCCCCCAGGGCGCTCCACAGTTCGGGGTCGAAGCCGGACTTGGCTTCGATAATTTCCCGCAGGCGATCGGGAGGAGACATTTCTTCGAGCATTTTCCTGGCCTGCTCGGCCAGCATTTTTTGGTCATCGGAAAGATCAAAATTCATGGTGGGGATCCTGTGGGGCTTGGGTTGGGCTCGCTTGGTTTCGTTTGGCGACAGCGACGCGGGGGTTCCAGTTGACCTTGGCTGATTGGGTCATGTGTCCGTCTGCCTGTCGCCGCCGGTGTCCCCCGGAGGTGGTGGACGCGCGGTGGGTGTGCACTGGGTTGTTGGGTCGGGCTGGCGGTCGGGCGGCGATGAAAAAGTAACCTCTGGCGGCAAGGTTGGCGCCCTGCTCAGCGCTTCCAGAGCAGCGTTGGGGCGACGGCGAAAAGTATAAGTTTTTGGCCTGTTGAAGGCAAATCCAGGGGCCTCGTCCTGGTAGCCAGAAGGAGGGCTGTTGGGTAAAGTGCGGTATTGCCCGTGCCAATCCGAAACCCACTCCCCTTTGCCACAGCCAGGAAACCTTCGATGACAGCGACAGACAGTATTGTTACCGAGTCCCTCGACAACCGGGTGCTCACCATCACCATCAACCGCCCGGAGGCGAAAAACGCCATTACCGTTGAGCTCAATACCCTGCTCTACGACGCGGTCCGCCGGGCGGCCACCAACGACGACGTGGGCGCCATTGTGCTTACCGGCGCCGGCGACAGCTTCTGCGCCGGTGGCGACGTCAAGAAAATGTCCTCCCCGGCGGGGGATCTCCCGTCGCCGGCATCCACCGCAGAGCGGCTGATCGCCGGTGCCGAAACCACCCTGCTGCTGCACCAGATGGCGAAGCCCACCATCGCCATGATCCGCGGTGCCTGTGCCGGGGGCGGGCTGTCCCTGGCCATGGGCTGTGACCTGCGCTATGGGGATGAAACCGCCAAAATTACCTTTGCCTACACCACCATAGGATTTTCCGGCGACTTTGCCGGCGGCTATATGGTGGAGAAGCTGTTGGGCACCGCCAGGGCGAGGGAGTTCTGCCTGTTCTGTCCGGTGATTGACACTGCCAAGGCCCTCGAGCTGGGGCTGATCACCCAGCAGTTCCCCGCCGCCGAGCTGCATGGGGAGGTCTACCGGCGGGCGGAGCGGTTGGCCAACGGCCCCACGTCCGCCCTCGGCCGCATCAAGGCCAACCTCAACTATGCCCACGAGGCCTCTCCCCAGGACTATATCCATTTCGAGGCCGATAATTTTATGGCCTGCCGGGAGTCAGCCGAACACCGGGAGGCCATCCGCGCCTTTGTGGAAAAGCGCACGCCGCAATTTCACCGGTGAAACAGCCCCAAGGTATTCAGCTGAATTCTTGGGTAGAACCCAGCTGGCAGCGGCGGGGCCGGCAAGCACCACCAAGACACGATGTCAGCGCCACCCGTCGCTGATCGCCCTAATCGAGAAACGGCTCGCCGTTGATAAAGCGCTTGTCCGGCTGGTCGCCCCTGCCGGGGACCAGGGCGCGGCGGTCGTTGTCCCCGTGTTCGTCGTCCAGGGCCGGGTACTTGGGTCTGGTCATATAGCTGGCGAACCACTCGCCCAGTTGTTGGCGGTCGTCCAGCACCGACAGCAGCAGGTCCCTGGCCCGCTCGACAAAGGCCGGGTCGATGCGCTCGCCGGCCATGGCCGGCGTCAATGGTGGGTCGCGGTAGTGGCCGCCCCCACCCCGGCTGATCACCTCGGTGTCCAGGTCGTCGAGCATTTCCCCGGCGGTGGGGGCGCGAAAGCCCAGGGAGTAGGTGAGGCACTCTCCCCGGGCCACGCCGTGGTGGGGGACGCAGGGGGGCAGGTAGAGGATGTCCCCGGGCTCCAGGGTCCAGCTTGCGGTTGGGGTGAAGCTGTCCAGCAGCTTGAGCTCGGTACCCTCCCGCAATGGGGTGGTCTCGTCGCACAGCGGGCCGATGGACCAGTGGCGCCGCCCCGCGCCCTGAATCAGGAACACATCGTAATAGTCGAAATGGGGGCCGACACTGCCGCCGTCGTTGGCGTAACTGACCATGATGTCGTCCATCCGCCAGCGGGGCAGAAAGTCGAAGTCGTCGAGGATGGCCTGAACCTCCGCCAGCCACAGGTCCACCCCCTGCACCAGCAGGGTCCAGGGGGTGGCGGGGAGGCGGGCGAAATCCGCTTCCGAGAAGGGGCCGTGGTGCAGCTCCCAGGGCTTTTGGTAACCCTGTTCCAGTACCAGGCGGGATTCCGCCTCCGCTTCCATGGCCAGGCCCGCCAGCTCGTCGCCGTCGATGGGGGAGACAAACCCCGGCAGCCCCTGGCGGATCAGCAGGGGCTGCCGCTGCCAGTAGTCGCGCAGAAATACCTCGGCGGTGATGCCCTCGGGGAAGCGGATCACAGCTCCTTGATCCGCCGGGCCTGCGCCGCGGCATTGCCGATATAGGTGGCCGGGGTCAGCTCCCGCAGGCCCTGCCTGGCGGCCTCGGGAATATCCAGGGTGTCGATAAACTGCCGCATCTTGTCCCGGGTTATGCCCTGGCCCCGAGTCAGCTCCTTGAGTTTTTCGTAGGGCTTTTCAATGTTGTAGCGGCGCATCACCGTCTGCACCGGCTCCGCCAGCACTTCCCAGGCATTGTCCAGGTCCTCGGCGATGCGGGTGCGGTTGATTTCCAGCTTGCCCATGCCCTTGAGAGTGGCCTCGTAGGCGATCAGGCTGTAGCCGAAACCGACACCCATATTGCGCAGCACCGTGGAGTCGGTGAGGTCCCGCTGCCAGCGGGAGATGGGCAGCTTTTGCGCCAGGTGGCTGAAGATGGCATTGGCCAGCCCCAGGTTGCCCTCGGAATTTTCGAAGTCGATGGGGTTCACCTTGTGGGGCATGGTGGAGGAGCCCACTTCTCCGGCGATGGTCTTCTGCTTGAAGTAGCCGAGGGAGATATAGCCCCAGATATCCCGGTCGAAGTCGATGAGGATGGTGTTGAAGCGGGCGATGGCGTCAAACAGTTCGGCGATGCAGTCGTGGGGCTCGATCTGGGTGGTGTAGGGGTTCCAGG
>CAZWUP010000255.1:0-4440 GCA_964637045.1 uncultured Porticoccaceae bacterium
GGGCTGCCCTGGCCGCCGCCACTGTGTTGTACATCAGGCAGGCGATGGTCATGGGTCCGACGCCGCCGGGCACCGGGGTGATGGCACCGGCCACCTGACTGGCGGCATCGTAGTCCACATCCCCCACCAGGCGGCTGCGGCCGTCTTCCTCGATGCGGTTGATACCGACGTCGATCACCGTGGCCCCCGGCTTGATCCAGTCCCCCTGGACAAACCTCGGGCGACCCACGGCGGCCACCAGGATATCCGCACCGCGACACACCTCGGGGAGGTTGCGGGTCCGTGAGTGGGCGATGGTGACCGTGCAATTCTGTTGCAGCAGCAACTGGGCCATGGGCTTGCCAACGATATTGGACCGCCCCACCACCACCGCGTTGAGGCCGCTCAAATCCCCCAGGTGGTCCTTGAGCATCATCAGGGACCCCAGGGGGGTGCAGGGCACCAAGCGGTTTTGGCCGAGGGCGAGGGCGCCGACATTGAGCAGGCTGAAGCCGTCCACGTCCTTGCCCGGGTCGATGGCGTTGATCACCGCCTCCTCGTCGAGCTGGTCCGGCAGCGGCAGCTGGACCAGGATGCCGTGGACCCCGGAATCGCCGTTGAGCTGAGCCACCAGGGCCATCAGCTCGCCCTGGCCGGTGGTCGCCGGCAGCCGGTGTTCGCGGGACTCGATACCCAGCTGGTGGCAGCGCTTGACCTTGTTGGTGACATAGACATGGCTGGCGGGGTCGTCTCCCACCAGCACCACAGCGATGCAGGGCACCAGCCCGCACTCGGACTTGAGCTGCTCCACTTCGGTTTTGAGTTGTTCACAGAGGCGGTCGGCAAAGGCCTTGCCGTCGATACGAATTGCCATAATTCAGCTCCCGAGAAAAACGACGGTCTTGTTGCCGTCGAGAAAGACGCGATGTTCAGTGTGGTACTTGACCGCCTTGGCCAGCGCCATGCACTCGTTGTCCCGGCCCACCTTGACCAGGTCGTCCGGCTTGTAGTTGTGGTCCACCCGGGTCACCATCTGCTCGATAATGGGGCCTTCGTCCAGATCCGAGGTGACATAGTGGGCGGTGGCGCCGATCAGCTTCACCCCCCGGTCGAAGGCCTGGTGGTAGGGCTTGGCGCCCTTGAAGCCCGGCAAAAAGGAGTGGTGGATATTGATGCAGCGGCCCGCCAGCCTGGCGGTGAGGTCGTTGGACAGGATCTGCATGTAGCGGGCGAGGATCACCAGCTCGGTGCCGGTTTCCTCGATGATGTCCATCAGCCGGCCCTCCTGCTCCGCCTTGTTGACTTTGGTCACCGGCAGGTAGACGAAGCGGATGCCCTCCCGCTCGGCGATGGGCCTCAGGTCGAGATGGTTGGAGACCACGGCGACGATGTCCATATTGAGATCGCCCTTGCCGTGGCGATAGAGCAGGTCGATCAGGCAGTGATCGAATTTCGACACCATGATGATGGTTTTGGTGGGCTGCTGGCCGTGGCGCATGGCCCAGGTCATCCCCAGCCCGGCGGCCACCGCGGCGAAGCCCTCGCGGATGGCATCGATGGCCGGGGACCCCGCCTCCGGGCGGAACACCGCGCGCATAAAGAACTTCTGGGTGCTCTCGTCATCGAACTGCTCCAGGGCACAGATGTAGCAGCCCTGCTGTGCCAGGTAGGAAGTCACGGCGGCCACCACCCCGGTGGCCGCCCGGCAGTGGGCGGTGAGAATATAGGTGGCCTGGGGCTCGGTCGACGCTGTATCAGTCACGGGTTGACGTCCTTGAAGAAGCCGGAAGGAAAACGGCGGCTATGTTACCACGTTGGCGGCGGCGAGGGTTTTGTTGGTGGCGGACGGCTGGCACCGGCCGCAATGGCACTGACTTGCCGACAACTGTAAACTCCTCCCCCATGACTGCCCCCGACGGAATCCCCCCCGCTGAATTTATCGCCCCCCGCTGCCGGGAGGAGCCGGTTGTGCTCTACAGCGACGACGACATCCTGTTGGTGGAGAAGCCCTCCGGCCTGCTCAGCGTACCCGGTCGCCACCCCGCCAACAGGGATAGCCTGGTGACCCGCCTCCAGACCCGGTGGCCCGGGGCAATCATCGTCCACCGCCTGGATATGGACACCTCCGGCATTGTGGTACTGGCCCTCAACAAGAAGGCCCACGCCAACCTCAGCGGCCAGTTCCAGCACCGGGAGGTGAGTAAAACCTACCAGGCCGTGGTGCTCGGCCTGGTGGCCGCCGATACCGGCACCGTGGACCTGCCGCTGATCACCGACTGGCCCAACCGGCCACTGCAGAAAGTCTGCCACGAATCCGGCAAGCCCTCCCTGACCCACTACAGGGTGCTGGAAAGGCTGCCGGAGGCCAATTGCACCCGCCTCAGCCTGCACCCCCACACCGGTCGCTCCCACCAGTTGCGAGTCCATCTGCAGGCCCTCGGCCACCCCATCCTCGGGGACAATTTTTATGGCGGCAACGCCGCCCGGGGGATGGCGTCGCGGCTGTTGCTCCACGCCACCGAGCTCAGCTTTCGCCATCCCCGGCTGGGAACGCCGATGCGCGGCGAATCCCCCTGCGCCCTGTTGGCCAGGCTGCTGCCGGCGGCGGGGGCCGGCTGACATGGCGCGAATCCTCTGCGTTTGGGAAATGGGCAGCGCCCTCGGCCACCTGAGCAACCTCAAGCCCTTTGTCGACGCCGCCCAGGCCGCCGGCCATCAGGTTACCCTGGCTCTCAAGGAGCTGCACAATATCGCCGCCGTGCTCCCCCACTGTGCACTGCCCCTGTTCCAGGCGCCCTACCTGATGCGCCCCCCCAGGACCAGCAGCAGGCTGCTGTCCTATTCGCAACTGGTGCTGGAGCGCTTCGAAACCGACGCCGAACTGACCGCGCTGTGCCAGGCCTGGGATACCCTTTTCGACGCGGTCGCGCCGGATGTGGTGGTCTACGATTTTGCCCCCTCCGCGCTGATAGCCAGCCTTGGCAAACCCTGGCGGAAATGGGTAATCGGCAACGGCTTTTTTATTCCCCGCGGCGACGGCCCATTTCTCGGCCTTTTCCCCCGGGTGAAAAAGACCGCTGAAAACGCCGCAACCCTGCGCAACGCCGACGCCACCCTGCTGGCGAGGGTCAACCATGTCCTCCACCGCCGCGGCATTGCCGCCATCGCCGATGTGCGCCAGCTGTTCTCCCAGGCGGACAGCCAGCTGCTGATGACCCTGCCGGAACTGGACGCCTTTGGCGCCCGCCCCGGCGCTGACTATGTGGGTATCCCACCCCAAATGCCGAGCCAGGCGCCCCGGTGGCCGGCGGGCGGCGGCCAGAAAATTTTTGCCTATCTGGCGAAGTTTCCCGCCCTGGAAGCCTTCCTCGCCGCCCTCGACGGGCTAAACGCCAGCACCCTGATCTACAGCCGGGATATCCCTCCCGCCCTGCAGGCGAGATTCCCCCGCCTCGGCTTTGTCGACAGCCCCCTGGACCTGGAGCAGGTCAATGCCGAGGCCGACCTGGTGGTCAACATGGGCAGCCACACCACCTGCGCCCAGGCCCTGATGGCGGGGGTGCCGCAGCTCGTGATCCCCCGCCGCCAGGAGCAGTACTTCACCGCGGCGCGGATCGCCAGCCAGGGCAGGGGCGTATTGATGCCCGCCAACACCGAGCGGCCGGCAGCGGCCATCGCCCGGGCACTGGACCTCCCCCGCGCCAACCTCGCCTTCGACCCCGAGCGCCGGCGGCGCCTGAGCGGCCCCCTGCTGGCGGCGCGCATCGGCGACCTGCTGGCGGGGCTCGAGCCCTGAGGGGCGCGGGGCTCCGCGATTTGTTGCCCAGGGGCGACTTTGCTAGAATGCCCCGCTTTCCCGCGCCGTTATCCGGCACCCACATTCAGGCATCCTGGCGGGCGACAGGCCGCCGGGACATCACCACAAGGAACCTCCTGCAACCATGAAAACTTACAAGATCGCAATTCTCCCCGGTGACGGCATTGGCCCCGAAATCATGCGCGAAGCCGTCAAGGTGCTGAAGCTGGTGGCAGAGCGCAACGACGTCGACTTCGAGCTCACGGAAGCGGCCTTTGGCGGCCAGGCCTACTTTGACACCGGCGCGGCCTTCCCCGACGCCACCAAAAAGATCTGCGACGAGGCCGACGCCATTATCAAGGGTCCCATCGGCCTCAGCCACGAAGAGTCCAAGAAAATCCCCGTCGACCAGCAACCGGAGCGCGGCGCCCTGCTGCCCATGCGCGCCCGCTACAACACCTACGCCAACTATCGCCCGGTGTTTTTGCCCAAGGCCATCGCCCATTTCTCGCCCCTGAAGGCGGAAATCGTCGGCGAGGGTATCGACATGATCATGGTGCGGGAGCTGGTGGGCGGCCTGTATTTCGGCCACAAGGAGGTGGGGGTCAAAGAACAGGGAATGCGCAATGTGAAGGAAAAAATGGAGAAAGAAGAGGGACAGATAA
>CAZWUP010000256.1:0-4434 GCA_964637045.1 uncultured Porticoccaceae bacterium
CTTCGAATACGATGAAGACAACGTCCTGGCCACCCAGGATGAGCGGGAGCTGATCCGCAGGGAAATGCGCCGCGACCTGATCAATCAGATGCTCAACCGCCTCCGTCAACTGGGTCCCCAGACCGCCGGTGCGCCTGCGTCCTGAGCAACTCGCCCAGCACCTGGCGGGGACACTGGCCCCGGTCTATCTGATTTGCGGCGACGAGCCCCTGCTGGCCCAGGAATCCGCCGATGCCATTCGCGCCGCCGCCCGGGGCAAGGGCTTTACCAGCCGCGAGGTCTTTCACTGCGACGCCAGTTTCGACTGGCAGGTGCTGCGGGCCGAAGCCAACGCCCTGTCCCTGTTCGCCGAGCGCAAGATCCTCGAACTCCGCATGCCCTCCGGCAAGCCCGGCAACGAGGGTTCCCGGGCCATCGAGGAGTACTGCGCCGCCCCCTCCCCCGACAACCTGCTGTTGGTGATTACCGGCAAACTGGACGCCAGCGCCCTGCGGGGCAAATGGGTCAAGACCCTGGACAGCACCGGCGCCCTGGTCCAGGTGTGGCCGGTGGACGCCCAGCGCATGCCCCAGTGGATTGGCCAGCGCCTGCGGGATGCGGGGATTCGCGCCAACCGGGGCGCCATCGAAGTACTGGCCGACCGGGTGGAGGGCAATCTGTTGGCCGCCGCCCAGGAGATCGAGAAGCTTCGCCTGCTGGCCCCCGACGGTGAAATCGACGCCGCCACCATGTCCACCGTGGTTGCCGACAGCGCCCGCTACAACGTCTTTGCCCTGGTGGACAAAATCCTCGAGGGGGACGCGCCGGCGGCGGCCAAAACCCTCCGCGGCCTGCGGGAGGAAGGGAGCGAGGCCCTGGTGATCCTGTGGGCCATCGCCCGGGAGCTGCGGCTGTTGATCGAGGCCGCCGAGGCCCGCCACTATCACGAGTCCCTGGAGTCCGTGTTTGCCAAGCACCGGGTGTGGGAAAAGCGCCAGCCCCTGGTGAAAAGTGCTCTCCGCCGTCTAAGCGCCCCCCACCTGCGGATGCTGTTGCGCCAGGCCGGGCTGGTGGACCGGGCCAGCAAGGGCATGGCCAGCGGCGAGCCCTGGGACCAGCTGACCGCCCTGGTGATGAGCTTTGCCGGCGCCCCCACCCTGGCGCCCCGCAGCCTGCGCCTGGCCATCGCCGACTGAAGCCAACCCCTTGGTCGGCTCTGCACCGCCGGCGGTCTGCTGGCTTTCCGCTGTAACACTGCTGCAACCCTGGCTCCCTATGCTGCCGCCACCGAGTGTGAGTGTGGAGAGACGACCATGGTTCAGGAAAAAAAAGCCCTTACCGACGGCGTGATCGCCGATCTGTTGTGGAAACTGCGGCTGCGCCTGGAGGCGGAGGGGCACCGGGACATCGATACCCAGCGCCTGCGCAAGGAGTCCAGCTATCGCGAGCACTGGCTGGCCCTGGCCGCCGCCTCCAGCGACAGCGAACTCAACGGCCTGGAAAAGGCCATTCGCAACCGACTTCTGGAACTGCTCAACGACGACGCCCCCCTGGCGCCGAGCCCAGCGGACGGCAACCGCAAGCTGGCCTGGCTGGGGGTTGCCGCCCTGCTGCTGGTGGCCGCCGGAGGCCTGTTTTTTGCCCTCGGCACCCCCGCCCCGGCGCCGGTGGCGGCGACCCCCGCGGCAAGTGCGCCGCCGCCCCCCAGTGCGGACAAGGACCAGCCGGCGGCCCCCCGGGACCCCCGCACCCTGTTCCGCATTCACGGCTCCAACACCGTGGGCGAAGAGCTGGCCCCGGCCCTGGTGAAGGACTATCTGGCGTCGCGGGGTGGCACCGAGATCGTCACCAAGACCACGGACGTGGCCCTGGAGACCCGCATCGAGGCCCTGCTGGACGGCGAGCCGGTGGCGGTGGAGATCCACGCCCACGGCTCCAGCACCGCCTTTGCCGACCTGGCGGCGGGCGCCACGGATATCGGTATGTCCTCCCGCAAGATCAAGGGCGAAGAGGTGGCGAAACTGGCCCCCACCCTGGGGGACCTGTCCCTGGGGGATGCCGAGCACATCATCGCCCTCGACGGGCTGGCGGTGGTGGTCAACCCCGGCCTGGCGATCCGCGAGATGAACGTGGCCACAGTGGCCGCGATCTTTGCCGGGGAGATCGCCAACTGGCAGCAGCTGGGGGGTCCGGATCTGCCCATCCAGCTGTTTGCCCGGGACGACAACTCCGGCACCTGGGACAGCTTCGACACCATGGTGCTCAAACCCAGCGGCAAGACCCTGGCGGACGCCGCCCGCCGCTTCGAGTCGAGCCAGGAACTGTCCGACGGCGTCGCCGCCACCCCCGGCGCCATCGGCTTTATCGGCCTGCCCTATGTGCGCCGCGCCAAGTTGCTGGCCATTTCCGGTGACGACAACACCCTCGCCCTGTTCCCCAACAACTTTACCGTCAGCACCGAGGACTACCCCCTGGCCCGGCGCCTCTACCTGTACCTGTCGGCCCAGTCCAGCAATATGGAGGCCCGCCAGTTTATCGACCACGTCCACGCCAGCCAGGGCCAGGGGGTGGTGGGCGACATTGGCTTTATCTCCCAGAACATCAGTGCCACCAAGCCGCCGGTGACCGACGACCTGCCCTACGAGTACCTGCAACTCACGGAGCAGGCCGAGCGCCTGTCCATCAATGTGCGCTTCGCCCTGGGCAGTGACGGCATCGACAACAAGGCCCAGCGGGACCTGTTCCGGCTGGCCAGCTACCTGGAGGCCAACCCCGGGCGCCGCGTCCTGCTGCTGGGCTTTACCGACAGTGTGGGCAGCCAGGACGTCAACCTGCGCCTGTCCAAAACCCGGGCGGAACTGGTGAGCAAGGAGCTGATGAAGCTGGGCATCTTTCCCTACAAGGTGGAGGGCTTCGGCGCCCTGGCGCCGGTGGCCGCCAACGACAACGACGAGGGCCGCCAGCGCAATCGCCGGGTGGAGGTGTGGATCATCTGATCCCCCACCGCCAGCAGCGCAGACACCGGCCCAGAGCCGGTGTTTTTTTATCCGCTGTGGCATACTTTTGCTCACCTCGCCATATCGGGCACCGCGATGGACACCGACTACACCCTGCTGCTGGATCACTTCGCCAACCTGGCCATCGCCCTCGCCCTGGGCCTGCTGGTGGGCAGTGAGCGGGGCTGGCACGGGCGCAGCCAGAGCGATGGCTCCCGGGTGGCGGGGATTCGCACCTTCAGCCTGATCGCCCTCCTCGGTGGCCTTATGGCCGCCATCGGCAGCGGCGGCCCGGCTCTCCAGTCATGGCTGCTGTGCGCCCTGGCCTTCATCCCCTTGGCCCTGCTGCTGATCGCCGGCTATGTCACCCGCACCCGCCAGGGCAACTACTTCAGCATCACCACCGAGGTGGCGGCCATGGCCACCTACTGGCTGGGGGTGCTGCCGGGGTTCGATCTCGCCCTGCCCGCCGCCGCCAGCGCGGTGATCGTCGCCCTGCTGCTGCACCTCAAGGACCGGCTCCACGGCTGGCTGCTGATTCTCGACGCCAGGGAACTGCTGGGCACCCTGCAATTTTTGCTGGTGTCGGTGGTCTTCCTGCCCCTGCTGCCCAACCAGGGCTTTGGCCCCTGGCAGGCCCTCAACCCCTTCCAGATCTGGTGGATGGTGGTGCTGATCTCCGGACTCTCCCTGGCGGGCTACTTCGCCACCCGCATCGCCGGGTCCCGCAAGGGGATTCTCGCCACCTCCCTCGCCGGCGGCCTGGCGTCATCCACCGCCGTCACCCTCAGCCTGTCCCGGCTCCACAGCGAGGTGAAAAACACCCCCGTGGTCGCCGCCGGCATCCTGTTGGCCTGCGGCACCATGTTCGTCCGCATTCTGGTGGTGGCGGCGGTGATCAACGCCAGCATTCTGCCGAGCCTGGCGCTGCCGATGGCGGTGGGCGCCCTCACCCTGCTGGGCTGCGCCTGGTCTCTGTGGCGCTCCGCCAGGGGCGAGACGCCGGACACACCGCCGGCTATCCACAACCCCTTTCAACTGGTCACCGCCCTCCAGTTTGGCGGCCTGCTGGCCCTGGTGATGCTCGCCGCCGATGCCCTCCAGCACTGGTTTGGCTCCACCGGACTCTACGCCCTGTCGGTGTTCACCGGCATTGCCGATGTGGACACCATCGTGCTGTCCCTGTCCCCCCGGGCGGGGGACTCCCTGCTGATGTCCCTGGTGGTGGTCTGTATCGCCCTGGCGGCGGCCACCAACACCCTGATGAAGGGCGTCTACAGCCGCCTGGCGGGGGGGCCGCAATTGGGCTGGACCGTACTCCGGCCCACCGCCCTGGCGGCGCTGCTGGTGGTGGCCAGCGCCGGACTCAGCCTGTGGTTGGGGCACGGCTAAGCGGGCGCCGGCCTAGGGGGTGTTAACAATCAGGTTAGCCAAATAATTGCACATACCAACTCCAGCA
>CAZWUP010000257.1:0-4416 GCA_964637045.1 uncultured Porticoccaceae bacterium
TGTGGGGCTCCAAGCGCACCGGGCCGGACCTGGCGCGGGTCGGTGGCCGCTACAGCGACGACTGGCACCGGGCCCACCTCTACAACCCCAGGGACGTGGTGCCAGAGTCCAATATGCCCGCCTTCCCCTGGCTGTTCGACAAGGTGGTGACCGGTGAGAACACCGCCGCCAAGATGAAGGCCCTGCGCCTGATCGGGGTGCCCTACAGTGACGAGGATATCGCCACCGCCGCCGAGCCCTTTGCCAGCGGTGAGGTCAAGGAGATCGACGCCCTGGTGGTCTATCTCCAGCAACTGGGTCTGCTGATCAAGCAGAAGCGCTAGGGGTTGACCATGGATCAGGGCACCATTGAGGGCATTGGCACCATTCTCGCCATGATCGCGTTTCTCGGGGTTTGCTGGTGGGCGTTCAGCAAGCACAAGAAAAAGGATTTCGAGGACGCATCGCGGCTGCCCTTCGACGAGGACGAATTAAAGGATATCGACAGCGGCGCCAAAGGCCGCAACAAGAGGCAAGACTGATGAGTACCTTTTGGAGTTTGTGGATTATCGTGATCGTGGTGATCAATATCGCCGGTTCGGTGTGGCTGCTGTACGCCACCAGAAGGGTGGAGGTCAGTGGCACTCAGGAGGAGGGCCAGCCGCCCACCACCGGCCACATCTATGACGGCATCGAGGAGTACGACAACCCCCTGCCCAAGTGGTGGTTCAATATGTTCATGCTCACGGTGATCTTTTCGGTGATCTACCTGGTACTGTACCCCGGGATGGGCAACTTCAAGGGCCTGCTGGGCTGGACTTCCATCGGCCAGTGGCAGGAGCAGATCGATGCCGCCGACGAGCAATACGGCCCTCTTTTCGCCAAGTTCCACGACACCACGGTGGCGGAGTTGGCAGCCAATCCCGAGGCCCTGAAGATGGGTGGCCGGCTGTTTGCCAACAATTGCTCCACCTGTCACGGCAGCGACGGCCGGGGGGGCTACGGCTTCCCCAACCTGGCGGACGACGACTGGCTGTACGGCGGCAGCCCCGAGGCCATCAAGTACACCATCACCCACGGCGTCAATTCCGACTACGATCCCAGCACGCGGCGGGTGATGATGCCCGCCCAGGGGCCGATGATCGGCGATGCCGGGGTGGACAATGCCGCCAACTATGTCTTCAGCCTCAGCGGCCGCAAGCACGACGCCGCCAAGGCGGAGGAGGGCGCCAAGGTGTTCGCCACCTACTGTGCCGCCTGCCACGGTGCCGACGGCAAGGGCAACCAGATGCTGGGAGCCCCCAACCTGACGGACGATGTGTGGCTTTACGGCGGTTCTCCAGAGTTCGTCAAGCACAGCATTCGCAGCGGTCGCGCCGGGGCCATGCCCGCCCACGGCGATCTGCTCAAGGACGACAAAATCCACCTGTTGACAGCTTACGTCTACAGCCTGTCCCAGCAGTAAGTTGTCGTTTCCTCGCCGGAGGCTGAAGTGAGTCAGGATACCGAGCACAAGCAACAGCGGGGCTCAGAAGAGACCATCCGGGTTCTCGACCTCTACGAAACCCGGGAGAAAATCTACACCCGGCGGCTGAAGGGATTCTACCGGGATGTGAAGAAGTACACCTTGCTGCCCCTGTTTGCGGCCTACTTCTTCCTGCCCTGGCTGAATATCGATGGCCGCCAGGCGGTCTGGTTCGACCTGCCGGAGCGCCAGTTCCATATCTTCTGGCTCACTTTCTGGCCCCAGGACTTCATGCTCCTGGCCTGCCTGTTGATCATCAGCGCCTTCGCCCTGTTCACCATCACCGTGTTGGTGGGCAGGGTGTGGTGCGGCTTTACCTGCCCACAGACGGTGTGGACCCTGTGGTTTATGGCCGCCGAGCACTTCTGGGAGGGCGACCGCAACCAGCGCATCAAGCTGGACAAGGCCCCCTGGACTGCGCAGAAGGTGGCGCGCAAGGCCGGCAAGCAGGCCACCTGGGTGGTGATCGCCCTGGTCACCGGCATCACCTTTGTCGGCTACTTCAACCCCATTCGCGAACTGGTGCCGGAATTCTTCACCTTCCAGGCCCACCCGGCGGCGGTGTTCTGGACCCTGCTGTTCACCTTTATGACCTATATGAACGCCGGTTTCCTGCGGGAACAGGTCTGCCTGTACATGTGCCCCTATGCCCGCTTCCAGTCGGTAATGTTCGACAAGGACACCCTGATCGTGTCCTACGACACCAGGCGCGGCGAACCCAGGGGAGCCCGCAAGAAGGGCGCCGACCACCAGACCGAGGGCCTGGGGGACTGCGTGGATTGCAGCCTCTGTGTACAGGTGTGCCCCACCGGCATAGATATCCGCGACGGCCTCCAGTACGAATGCATCAGCTGCGGGCTCTGTATCGACGCCTGCGACGCGGTGATGGACAAGATGGGTTATCCCCTGAAGCTCATCAGTTTTACCACCGAACACAATCTCAGCGGCGCCAAAACCCAGGTGTTGCGGCCCAGGTTCGTCGGTTACACCCTGGTGCTGGCGGCCATGGTGGCGGTGTTCCTGTACACCGTGGCCACCCGCATTCCCCTCGAGGTGGACATCATTCGCGACCGCAATCTGCTGTACCGGGAAACCTCCGAGGGGCTGGTGGAAAACATCTACACCCTCAAGATCGCCAACAAGGCCAACGTGCCCCACAGCTACACCATCGACGTCTCCGGCGATTACGACTTTACCTATCTGGGGGACACCAGGGTCGAGGTGGCCGCCGGTGAAGTGCTGTCCACCCTGGTGCGCCTGGAGCTGGATCCGGGCCTGCTGCGGGAGCCCAACACCAAGGTCTATTTTGCCGTTGCGGCGGAGGCCGATCCGGCCATCCGCGAAACTCAGGAAAGCCGCTTCCTCGGCCCCTTCAAACGCTAGTCACACCGGAGTCCAGCGATGACCCTCAGCACCCCTTCCACCACCCCCTGGTACCGCCAGTTCTGGCCCTGGTTCATTATCGCCCTGCCGGGTTCTGTGGTGGTGGCGGGGATTGCCATGGTGTTTATCGCCTTCAAGGGTGCCGACGCCCTGGTGGACGACAATTACTACCGGGCTGGCCTGGCCATCAACGAGCGCCTGGCGGAGGATGTGGTGGCCCGGGAGCTGGGGCTGGGGGCCGAGCTGACTTTCGACACCCTGAGCGGTGAGGTGCACGTGGCGGTGACCGGCGACGCCGAGCCCCGGGGCCAGTTGCAGTTGCTGCTGCTCCACCCGGCGGTGGCGAGCCGCGACCAGAGCGTCGAACTGATTGCGGTGGGGGCGGGGCGCTACCGGGCCGACCTGGAGGCCATTCCCCCCCACCGCTTTTATTTGCGTCTGAGGTCCCCGGGGGAGGGCTGGCGTCTCGATGGCGAACTCGACCTCGAAGTGGCCAGCCACGTCCAGTTGCGTGCCAATGGCTGAGCAGGACTGCTATCACTGTGGTTTGCCGGTGCCCGCGGGCGCCGACTATCCGGTGACCATCCAGGGCCTGGCGAGGGCCATGTGCTGCCCCGGCTGCCAGGCGGTGGCGTCCGCCATTGTCGACGGCGGCCTCCACCGCTTCTACGACTTTCGTTCCCAGTTGTCCGCCACCGCCACCACGGACCAGCAACAGGTGCTGGAACACTACGATCTGGCGGCGGTGCAGGCGGATTTCGTCCACCGCAACGAGGACGGCACCCTGGCGGCGGATCTGTTTGTCGGCGGCATCACTTGCGCCGCCTGCGCCTGGCTGATCGAGCGCCACCTGGCGAAATTGCCCGGTGTCGCGGTGACGGTAAATGTCTCCAGCCACCGCTGCCGGGTCAGCTGGCAGCCGGATCAGGTGAAGCTCAGCACCATTCTGCAAGCCTTCGAGGATATTGGCTATCGCGCCCGGCCCCTGGGGGACGAGGCCGCCGAACAGCAGCGCAGTCGGGAGAACAAGGCCTGGCTGTTGCGCCTGGGACTGGCGGGGTTGAGCATGATGCAGGCGGGCCACGCCGCCATCGGCCTCTATTTCGGGGCCTATACGGGAATCGACGATGAGTGGGTGGCGATGTTGCGCTGGGTCAGCCTGGTGCTCACCATCCCGGTGGTGTGCTACTCGGCCACCCCCTTTTACAGCGCCGCCTGGCGCAGCCTGAAAGTGGGCCACTTGGTGATGGATGTGCCGGTGTCCCTGGCCATCATCCTGGCTTTTGTCGCCAGTGTCTGGGCCACCCTGACCAACACCGGGGAGGTCTACTACGACTCGGTGGGCATGTTCGCCTTCCTGCTGCTGCTGGCCCGCTACCTGGAAATGCAGGTGCGCCACCGCAACGAGCACCACACCGCCAGCCTGGTGCAACTGATTCCGCCGGTGGCGATCCGCATCGGTGACGACGGCGAGCAGGCGGTGCCGGTCAAGAGCCTGGTGCCGGGGGACCGCATCCTGGTGGCCAGCG
>CAZWUP010000258.1:0-4415 GCA_964637045.1 uncultured Porticoccaceae bacterium
CCCCATCATCGGCATGACCATCACCCTGGCGGCGGTGTACGCCCCCATCGGCTTTTTGTCCGGGCTCACCGGGGTGCTGTTCAAGGAATTCGCCTTCACCCTGTCGGTGGCGGTGCTGATCTCCGGGGTGGTGGCCCTGACCCTGTCCCCCATCATGAGCGCCTACGCCAACCCCGAGGACGGCCGCGAGGCGGCCATGACCCGCTGGGTGAATCAGCGCTTCGACCGCCTCCACCGCCGCTACGGGGCGCTGCTCGACGGCGTCCTCGCCTGGCGCCGCCAGATCCTCGCCGCCGGCGCCTTTATCGCCCTCCTCGCCGTGCCCTTCTACCTGCTGTCGCTGCAGGAACTGGCCCCCATCGAGGACGACAGTTCCATCAACATCGTCATCGAGGCGCCCCCCAATGCCTCCCTGGAGTACACCAGCCACTACATGACGGATGTCATCGACCGTCTGCTGGAGACCCCGGGCTCCCAGTTCATCTGGCAGGTGATCCGCGCCAACGCCGGCTTCGGCGGCATCATTTTCACTCCCCCCGAGACCCGGGACCAAAGCGTCCAGGAACTGCTGCCCCAGGTCTACCAGACCACCCTGGGGATGACCGGCCTGCGGGTGTTCCCGGTGCTGTTTCCGGCACTGCCCACCGCCGGCCAGTTCGACGTGGAGCTGGTGGTGCTGGCGGGGGACAGCCCGCAGCAGATGCACCCCTATGCCAATGAGCTGGTGGCCGCCGCCGAGGCCAGCGGCAAGTTTATGTTCGTCGACACCGACCTCAAGATCGACATGCCCGAGGTGCGCCTGCAGCTGGACCGCCAGCGCATCGCCGACCTGGGCATGGACCTCACCTCGGTGAGTCAGCAGCTGGGGGTGCTAATGTCGGGCAACTTCGTCAACCGCTTCGACATGGACGGCAAGGCGTACCGGGTGATCCCCATGGTGGAAGGCCAGGACCGCCTCAACCCCGACGCCCTGCTGGATTTGCAGTTGCGCACCCCCGGGGGGGACCTGGTGCCGGTGGCCGCCATCGCCACCCTGGAGCACCGGGTGGCACCCCGTTTACTGACCAAGTTCCAGCAGAAAAACGCCTTCCGGGTGATGGGCGGGGTGCTGCCCGGTACCACCAAGGAACAGGCCCTGGCCACCCTGGAACAGGCCGCGGCCGATATCCTGCCCCCCGGCTATACCCTGGACTACGCCGGCGAATCCCGGCAGATCCGCCAGGAGGGCAGCACCCTGGTGGGAGTCCTCGGCATGGCCCTGGTATTTGTCTATTTTGTGCTGTGCATCCAGTTCAACAGCTTCCGCGACCCCCTGGTGGTGCTGCTGGGCTCGGTGCCCCTGGCCCTGGCCGGCGCCCTGCTGATTCCCTTCCTGGGCCTCACCACCATCAATATCTACGCCCAGATCGGCTTTATCACCCTGGTGGGCCTGGTGGCCAAGAACGGCATTCTTATCGTGGAGTTCGCCAACCACCTGCAGGGGACCGGGCTGGCCAAGCTGGATGCCATCAAGGGTGCCGCCGAGACCCGCCTGCGCCCGGTGCTGATGACCACCGCGGCCACGGTGCTCGGCCACTTCCCCCTGGTGCTGGTCACCGGCGCCGGCGCCGAGGCCCGCAACAGTATCGGCATCATCCTGGTGGTGGGCATGCTGATCGGCACCCTGTTCACCCTGTTCGTGCTGCCCTGCCTGTACCTGGTGATGGCCCGCAGCCATCGGGCCGGCGAGGTGGACCCGGGGCACGATGCCGAGCGGGAAGCCGAAATCAGCTACGGTACAACCTGACCCGGCGTCCGGCCCGGCCACCTTGGCGAGCGGCTGGCTGGATTGGGGCCGGGTGGCGGGACCGCCCTCAGCTCAGGGTGACGGCAATCTTGGCAAAGAAATCCCCCCGGGCCAGGGCGTCGAGGGCCTCGGGCAGGCGCGCCAACGGGTAGACCCGATCCACCACCGGGCGGATGCGGTTGACCGCCAGGGCGCGCAACATGGCCTCGAACTGCTCCCGGTTGCCCACCGCCACCCGCCGCACCGGCACCCGCGCCTCGCGACCCCAGGAAAACTCCCCGCCGAGCATGCCGACCCCGGCCACCACCCCGCTATCCCTGAGGGCGGTCACCGCGCTGGCCAGGGCCGAGCCGCCCACCACATCCACCAGCAGATGGGCGCCGCGACCGCCGGTAATGGCGAGCACCTCCTGCTCCCAGGCCGGGGTGCCCCGGTAGTTGATCAGGTGATCGGCCCCCAGGGCCCCGGCCCTGGCCAGCTTGGCGTCACTGGAGGAGGTGATGATCACCTCGGCACCGGCGGCCTTGGCCAGCTGCAGGGCGGCTATGGACACCCCGCCGGTGCCCTGCAACACCACCACATCCCCGGGCCGGGTGTGGCGAATGGCGAACAGGCAACTCCAGGCAGTGAGCCCGGCACAGGGCACCGTAGCCGCCTCCAGGTCGCTCAGCTCATCGGGCACCAGGGACAGGCTGTGCTCGGGGAACAGGGCGTGGCTGCGGGCCACACCATCGACGCTGCCGCCGAGGTGGGTGGGGGTCATCTCCTCCAGGCCGCCGCTGAGCCAGCCCTGGGCGAACAGGGGCGACACCCGCTGGCCCACCGCCACCCGGGTGACACCCGCCCCCACCGCCACCACCACCCCGCAGGCGCAGGACAGGGGGACATATTCGTCCTTGGTCATGCCGGGGATGCCGCCGCGGACACCAATCAGGTCCCGGTAGTTGAGGGTGGCGGCGGTCAGCCGCACCAGCACCTCGCCGGGCCCCGGGTCGGCAATGGCCACCTCCCGGGTGAACAGCCCCTCGATACCCGCACCGGCGCGGGCCACCCATTCTGTGGTTGTGGTCATGGTCATTACCCCGCTGTAACACCGTTGTCGGCACAGAGCACCGCGCCGTGAATTGCACTCCCCTGGGGCGAGGCCACGAAGGCCACCAGAGCCGCCACCTCCGCCGCGCTGGACGGCGGGCGCTGGCCGGAGTATCTGAGAATTTTCGCCATATCCAGGCCCTCGGGCATGGCCACACCCTCGCCGATCTCGGTGGCCATGGTGCCCGGGGACACCACGTTGATACGGATCGGTGAGTCCATGTACTCCATGGCCAGGGACCTGGTCATCTGCACCAGGGCCGCCTTGGAGGCGGCATAGGGCACGATGTAGGCGGCCCCCATCAGCGCCGACTGGGAGGCGACATTGACGATATTGCCCCCGCTCTCCAGCAGGTGGGGGATGGCCGCCTGGCACAGCCAGAACGGCCCGGAGACATTGATGTCGAGTATCCGCCGCCACTCCTCCTCGGGCACCTCGGTGGCCCGGTTGAAGCGGACGATGGCGGCGGCGTTGACCAGGATATCGAGGCGGCCGTAGGCGGCCACCGCGGCGGCCACCGCCCCCCGGCACTGAGCGGGCTCGGAAATATCCGCCGCCAGGGTCCGGCAGGGGTAGCCCAGGGCCGCCAGCTCGGCGCCGGTCTGGGCCAGGCGCTCCCCCAGAATGTCCACCAGAAACAGGGCCGCACCCTGTTTGCCGAGGGCTTCCGCCACCGCCCGGCCAAGGCCGCGGGCGGCGCCGGTGATCAGGGCGACGGGTTGCTTCGGCTCGGTCATGGGATTGTCTCCGTGCATTGGGATTATTGAGCCCTCACAGGGTGGCGCCGCCATCGATGGCGATGTGCTGGCCGGTGATGAAGGCGGCCTGGTCCGAGGCCAGAAAGGCAAACAGGTTGCCCGCCTCCTCCGGGGTGCCGGCACGCCCCAGGCGGATGATGTCCCGCAACTGGTCCACCAGGGTGCCCAGGCGCTCCTTGACCGGCGACGGCAGGGCCGCCAGGTCGTTGTTCCAGTCCCCGGGACTGCGGTCGGTGATCCAGCCGATGGGCACGCTGTTGCAGCGAATGCCATGGCTCGCCTCCTCGGCCGCCAGCTGGCGAATCAGCGCCTCCACGGCGCCCTTGGAGAACGGCGAAATGCCGTCGTAGGCGATCACCCGGTAACTGGCGATGGTGGTGGTAACGGTGATGCTGCCGCCACCCCCGGCGCGCAGTCGGGGGATCCCGCGGTGGATGAGCTTGTAGTAGGCCAGGGCGTCGCGGGCCATGAAGGATTCCACCTCGGCAATCTCCATCTCCGCCATACCCTTGAAGATGATGGGTGCGCCGGCGGCGATGGCCAGAGTGTGCAGGCGCCCGCCCCAGGTTTCACCAAAGGCCAGCAGGCTGTCGATGGCCGCCACGTCCTCCAGGTCCAGGGCGCGGCCACAGACCCGCAGGCCCTGGTTGTTGAGCTCCTCTTCGAGAGCCACCGCGGCGGTGGCATTGGTGTGGTAGGTGAAGATCACCGCCACCCCGGCGCGAGCCAGCTGGCGGACGACACCGCCGCCGACGGTGCCGGTGCCGCCGGCGACCAG
>CAZWUP010000259.1:0-4407 GCA_964637045.1 uncultured Porticoccaceae bacterium
CTCCAGCATAGCTCTCTACCCTGGCTTTGAGTTTTTGTCCGGGCTTGAAGGTGACCACACGGCGGGCAGTGATGGGTATCTCCTCGCCGGTTTTCGGATTGCGGCCGGGCCTGGTGTTTTTGTCCCGCAGGTCGAAATTGCCAAAGCCGGACAGCTTGACCTGCTCGTTGCTCTCCAATGCGGAGCGAATCTCTTCAAAAAAAGTCTCAACGATTTCCTTGGCCTCCCGCTTGTTCAGGCCGAGCTCTTCGTAGAGCATTTCCGCCAAGTCGGCTTTCGTAAGGGCAGTCATCTGTGCTTACCCCCTTAAGGTAGCTTGATATTTAGTTTTCAGGGCCTGGACCACGGCCTCGACCGAGGCCGTCACTTCCGCATCGTTAAGAGTGCGCGCTTGCTCTTGATACGTCAAGCCCATGGCTATGCTTTTACTATTGTTTTCAATACCTTTTCCTTCATAGACATCAAATACGATTAAGTCAATCAACAAATCTCCCGCCGCCTCTCTGACACTGTCCAGGATGGCGCCCACCGGGACGTCCCGGGCAACCACCACGGCGATATCCCGGCGCACTTCAGGATAGCGGCTGACACCCCGGAATGCGGGAATTCTGGCGTCCAGTAACACCTCGATTTCCAGCTCGAACAAAAATGCCGGGTGGTCCAGATCAAGCTGCTGCTGGACGCTGGGATGGATGCGCCCGAGATAACCCGCAAGGCGCTCCCCCCGGTACAGGGCGGCACACTGGCCGGGGTGCAATGCCGGGTGCTGCGCCGGCTGGAAGGAAAATTCATCAGCCCCTCCGGTCAGGCTGAGCAGAGCCTCCACATGGCCCTTGATGTCGAAAAAGTCCACCCTGCCCCTGGCCTGAGCCCAGCTCTCCCCTTCCCGCTCGCCGTAAATTAGCCCGGCAATCACGGCGTCCTGGCGCAGCTGTTCCCCCTGCACAAAGCGCAGTCCGGTCTCAAACAGGCGGGCCCGGGTCTGCTGGCGGCTGAGATTGTGCTTGAGGGTGTGAAGCAACCCCGCCCACAGGCTGGTGCGCATCACCGACATATCGCTGGCGATGGGGTTGGCAACCTGTATCGGGGCACCCTGGGGGTCTAGAATCGCCATCAGCTCGGGATCGACAAAGCTGTAGGTGATGGCTTCGCGGAAGCCCCGATCGACCAGCAGCAACTTGAGGGCGTCGCGATCGAGGCGGGATTCGGCCCGGGGGGCGATGGCCATTGGCGCCGTCATGGTGGTGGTCGGCAGGTTGTTGTAGCCGTGGATGCGGGCAACCTCCTCCACCAGGTCCACTGGGATGGCGATGTCAAAACGCCAGCTGGGCACCTCGAGCTGCCAACCGTCGGCGTCGGCCTCGAGCACTCGGAAGCCGAGACGTTGAAAAATATCCGTGACCGCCTGGGCATCCACAACCATTCCCAGCTGGCTGGCAAGCTTGGCACTGCTGATGGCTACGGTTTTGGCCGCCGGCAAATGCTCCGGGAGCTCCTCGCACACCACCGGGCCCGGCTCGCCGCCGACGATCGCCAGCAGCAATGCCGTGGCCCGCTCCATCGCCTGGACACAGAGCTGGGGGTCCACCCCCCGCTCAAAGCGGTGGGAGGAGTCGGTGTGCAGGCCGTAGCTTCTGGCGCGGCCGACAATGGCCATGGGGTCAAAAAAGGCGCTTTCGAGGAAAATATCCCGGGTCTGCTCATCCACCGCAGAGCCGTCGCCGCCCATAATGCCCGCCATGGCCAGGGCCTTGCTGTCATCGGCGATCACCAGGGTCCCCGCGGAGAGCTTTTGCACACTGCCATCCAGCAGTACCAGGGCCTCCCCTGGCGGGGCCAGGCGCACGGTAATGCCGCCGTCGAGGCGAGCCAGATCGAAGGCGTGCATGGGCTGCCCCAGCTCGAGCATCACGTAATTGGTCACATCCACCACCGGGTCAATGGCCCGCACACCACTGCGGCGCAGCTTTTCCACCAGCCACGAGGGGGAGCTGGCATCGCGGTTGATGTTGCGGATCACCCGGCCCGCGTAGCGCGGACAGGCGGCACCGGCGGCGAGGTGGATGGGCAGCCTGTCGGCGTTGACAGCGGCCACGGCGGGGATCTCAGGGGCACAGACCTCAGTCTTGCAAAGCACACCAACTTCCCTCGCCAACCCTTTGATACTTAGGCAATCACCCCGATTTGGCGTGAGGTCGACCTCAATCAGGGTATCGTCCAGCTGGAGATAGTCCCGCAGCTCGGCACCCACCGGGGCAGTTGCGGGCAGCTCCCACAAGCCTTCGTCGGCAGCGGAAATACCCAGCTCCTTTTCCGCACACAACATGCCAAAGGATTCCACCCCCCGCAGCTTGGCGCGCTTGATTTTGAAATCCCCGGGCAGCACGGCACCTATGGTGGCGAAGGGGATCTTGATGCCCGGCCGGGCATTGGCGGCGCCGCACACCACCTGGAGCGGACCCTCTGGAGCCCCGGCCACTTGGCACACCCGCAACTTGTCCGCATCGGGATGCTGCTCGGCAGAGAGGATCTCCCCCACCACCACCCCGCTGAAGGCTTCCGCGGCGGGTTCCACACTGTCCACTTCGAGACCGGCCATGGTCAGCCTGCTCACCAGTTCGCTGCTGTCTATGCCTGGGTTGACCCAGTCCCGGAGCCAGGATTCACTGAATTTCATTGGCGTTAAAACTCTAATTTACTTTAAATAAAAAAAACATCTTCTTGTTTTTATTTGAATTGACGCAAGAATCTGATGTCGTTTTCAAAGAAGAAGCGCAAATCCGTAACCCCGTAGCGCAACATCGCCAGGCGCTCCACCCCCATGCCAAAGGCGAAGCCGCCGTAGGTCTCGGTGTCGACCCCGCAGTGGCGAAACACCTCGGGATGGACCATGCCGCAGCCCATCACCTCCAGCCAGCCGGTGTTGCCACAGATCCGGCAGCCCTGACCCCGGCAGTTGCTGCACTGGATATCCACCTCGGCGGAGGGCTCGGTGAAGGGGAAATAGGAGGGCCTGAAGCGCACCGGCAGGTCGGCCTCGAAGAATGCCTTGAGAAACTGGTCGACGGTACCCTTGAGGACTGCAAAGCTGATATTGCGGTCCACCACCAGCCCTTCCACCTGGTGGAACATGGGGGTGTGGGTGAGGTCGGAGTCGCAACGATAGACCCGGCCCGGACAGATGATCCTCACCGGGGGCTGTTGACTCTCCATCACCCGGATCTGCACCGGGGAGGTGTGGGTGCGCAACACCAGTTTGTCGCCCACGTAGAAGGTGTCGTGCATGGCTCGCGCCGGATGGTGGGCGGGAATATTGAGGGCTTCGAAATTGTGATAGTCGTCTTCGATCTCCGGCCCTTCGGCGACGTCGTAGCCGATACGGGTGAAGAAGGCCTCGATCCGCGCCAGGGTGCGGGATACCGGGTGCAGGCTGCCCTGCTCCAGCGACCGCCCCGCCAGGGTCACATCGACGGTGTCCGCCGCCAACTGTTCCGCGATGCGGCGATCCTCAAGGTACTGGCGGCGGGCGTTGAGGTGCTCCTGGACCTGCTCCTTGGCCCTGTTGATCAGCGCCCCCGCCGCGGGACGCTCTTCACTGGAAAGCTTGCCCAGGCCCTTGAGCAGATCGGTGAGCACGCCCTTCTTGCCCAGGTATTCCACCCGCACCTGGTCCAACTCGGCAACATCCGTCGAGGCTTCCACAGCCCGGATGGCTTGCTCTGTGAGGGACGCCAGATTTTCCATTACGATTCCTTCAAGCTGAATTCTGTGTGCTGCTGCTATAAAGAAAATAGGGAAAGAGCCGGAGCCCTTTCCCTATTGTTCTGTACTCTTAAACAGTACCTGTGTTACCAGTACATTTTGCCAGTACTCTGGCTGCTTCCGGTTAGACCACCGGGGCCAGCTTATGCAAGGGCTGCTTTTGCCTGGGCGACAATAGCGCCAAAAGCGGGCTTGTCGTGCACCGCCAGGTCGGACAGCACCCGGCGGTCCAGCTCGATACCTGCTTTCTTCAGACCGGCGATCAACCTGCTGTAGTTGATACCTTCAGCGCGGGCCTGGGCGTTGATGCGGGCAATCCACAGGGTGCGGAAAATACGCTTCTTGACCTTGCGGTCGCGGTAGGCGTACTGGCCGGCCTTGGTGACGGCCTGCTTGGCAACCCGGTAGACCCGGCTGCGGGCTCCGTAGTAACCCTTGGCCTGCTTGAGAACTTTCTTGTGTCGACGGTGTGCTTGAACACCACGTTTTACGCGTGCCATATCATATCCTCCTAAATGTCATCAAACCCGCAACATGCGGTCAACCAGTGGCTTGTCAGACGCGTTCATCACGCTGGTGCCACGGAGGTTACGCTTGCGCTTCTGGGACATCTTGGTGAGGATGTGACTTCTCATCGCGTGCTTG
>CAZWUP010000260.1:0-4394 GCA_964637045.1 uncultured Porticoccaceae bacterium
TTGTGTAGGTGCTGGAAACCTCTGCCCTCGGCCACCACCCCCCTGTGGCCTTTGAATCTGACTGATGTGTAATCAGAGACTTCCCAGGCACCACTTGGCGACTCTGGTGAGGGCTGTGCTCAGCTACTTACCAACTCATCGATCAACGCCAGATGGCGGGGCAGGCAAACGGTCTCCAGATCGTAGTGGTCGACGATGAACTGCCGGGCCCGGGCACCGGTCTCCCGGCGCAAGCCCGGATCGGCCAGCAACTGGCCCACCTTCTCCACCAGTTCGTCCTCGGCGAAAAAATCGAACAGAAAGCCGTTCTCGCCATCGCGGATGACCTCGGTGACCGGCCCCGTTGCGCTGGCCAGCACCGTCGCCCCGCAGGCCATGGCTTCCAGCATGGACCAGGACAGCACGAAGGGAATGGTCATGTAGATGTGCAGGGAGGTGATTGAGAACAGCGCCAGCAAATGCTGGTAGGGCACCTTGCCCAGGAAAAACACCCGGGACAGGTCCAGGTCGCCCCCCACCTCTGCCAGCAGCACCTCCCGCCACGGCTTGCCGGATTGGTGCTCCCGCACATAGCTGCTTTCATCGCCGCCGACAATCAGGAAGTTCGCCCGCGGCCGCAGTTGCTGCAACCTGGGCAGGGCGCGCATAAAGCGGTGGAAGCCCCGGCTCGGCTCCAGGTTGCGCACCGAGAAGGTGATGATCTCATCCTCCGCGCTGAACACCCGCTGGGGGTCGGCGATATTGGCGAAGGACACCCGGGCGCCGGGGTTGGGTCTGACCACCCGGGTGTCCACCCCGTCGTGGATGACCCGAATCTTATCCCGGTATTCCGCCGGATAGGTCTGCCACTGCCAGCGGGTAGGACACAGGCCGGCGTCCGCCATATGGAGGGAAATGAGGTTCTGGGCGTTCTTGGTGCGGGTCACCAGGCGGCTGCCGAGGCTGTTGGGGAATTCCGGATCAAAGTTCACCAAGGGTCCCGCGGGATCGAAGAAGTACTCGAAGTAGCAGAGGATCTTCGCCCTGGGGAAAATTTCCCGCAGAAAGAGCCCTTCACCCCAACCCGGGTGAACGCAGATGATATCCGGGTCGAGGCCGTTTTTCTGCTGGCGCAGCAGGACGGCGGCAATGGTCTCCGCGCGCCGGACATTGGCGGCGAACTCCGAGGCCCCGACGGGCACCTTGCCCTCCACCTTGGCCGGGGTGTCGTAGCCGAGCATTCTGGTGGCCGGGGGTATCTGATTGACCTGCCGCTTGACGTTGTCCCGCTCGCCGATGGCGTAGCACTCCCAGCCCGGCGCCTGGGTGAAATGCTTGACCAGATAGCGGTACTGGCCGGGAAAATTCTGGTGAACGAATAGTATCTGCATCGACAAAACGCCGGTATTTCAGGATGCGGCGAATTGTAGCACGCCCCCCTGCAAGGCCAAGCCCGCCCATACACTGCCGTGTTGGCCGCCGCGACATTAGCCCTTGTTTGAAGGCGCAATGTCGCTATCATCCCCTTACCCTAATCAAGTCAGGAAGCCCATGAGATTTACTGCCATCACCCCCCTCTGCCTTGTTGCCGTCCTCTCCGCCTGTACTGTGGAGCCATCCGCCGACCGCGGCCAGGCTATCGGCAAAACCCAGGTCTCAGGAATTGACACTTCCGGCATGAACCCGGAGATCCGCCCCCAGGACGACCTGTTTCGCCATGTCAACGGCAACTGGCTGAAGGCTACCGAGATCCCCCCGGACAAGTCCTCCTGGGGCAGTTTCGACACCCTCAGGGAACGCACCCTGGACCAGCTCAAGGAGATCGTCGAGGCCAGCATCGACCAGCCCGACAGCCACCAGGCGCGCTTGATCGCCAATCTCTACCAGGATCTGCTCGCCGCTGAAGAGCACTCCCGGATCGACCTGGCGGTGCTGGCGGAGGAGCTGGACGCCATCGATGCCGTGACCAGTCACCATCAGCTGCCGGCCCTGTTCGCCCGCCTGGCGCGCAGCGGCATCAACACGCCCCTGGGTGCGGGCATCGCCCAGGACCGCAAGAATTCCAGCCAGTACGCCGTGTACCTGTCCCAGGCGGGCCTGGGCATGCCCGACCGGGACTACTACTTTGACGACAGCGCCCAGGGGCAGGAGATTGCCCAGGGCTACCGCGGGTATTTGCACGCTCTTATGAAGCTGGCCTTTGACGTCGAGGGCCCGGCGGCCAGTGCCCGGATCGACGGGGTCATCGATCTTGAGACCAGTCTCGCCCGCCACCACTGGACCCGGGTGGCCAACCGGGATGCCGAAAAGACCTACAATCCCACCACCGGCGACCAACTCATCGCCCAGCTGGCACCATCCTGGCGCGCCTTTCTCGCCGTTCAGGATATGGCTGGCCAGCCCCAGTACGTGGTGCGCCAACCGGAGTATGTCAGCGCCCTCCAGGAGGTGCTCACCGCCACAAGCCTCGACGTGTGGCGGGACTACCTGAGGCTGCAACTGCTCAACGCCTATGCCCCCTACCTGGGCACGGATTACGACCGCGCCCAGTTCGCCTTTTACGGTGTGCAACTGCGGGGCACCCCGGAACAGGAACCCCAATGGCAGCGGGCCATCACCTTTATGAATGGCGCCGTGGGAGAGGCCCTGGGGCAACTGTATGTGGATGCCCATTTCCCCCCCGCCGCCAAGGCGCGGATGCTGGCCCTGGTGGACAACCTCAAGACCGCCTTTGGCAATGCCATCGGCGAACTGCCCTGGATGACCCCCGCCACCCGGGAGCAGGCCCTGGCCAAGCTCGCCGCCTTCAACACCAAGATCGGCTACCCGGACCAGTGGCGGGACTACAGTGCCCTGGAAATTCGCGCCAATGACCTGGTGGGCAATATCCGCCGCATTCACCAGTGGCAGCACCAGCGGGATGTGGAACGGCTGGGCCAGCCGGTGGACCGCGGCGAGTGGTTTATGCCGCCCCAGATCGTCAATGCCTACTACAGTCCGAGCATGAACGAGATCGTGTTTCCCGCCGCCATCCTCCAGCCGCCGTTTTTCACCCTGGCGGCGGACGACGCGGTGAACTACGGCGCCATCGGCGGGGTGATCGGCCACGAAATCGGCCACGGCTTCGATGACCAGGGCAGCCGCTACGACGGCAGCGGCAACCTGCACAACTGGTGGAGCGACCAGGACCGGGAGCACTTCGAAGCCCTGGGCAAGCGCCTGGTGGAACAGTACAGCCAGTATCAGCCCCTGCCGGGGGAGTTCACCAACGGCGAGCTCACCCTGGGGGAAAACATCGGCGACCTGGGGGGCCTGGGCATGGCCTACCAGGCCTATCTGCTGTCCCTGAATGGCCGCGAACCGCCGGTGATCGACGGCTATACCGGCTATCAGCGGGTGTTTATCGGCTGGGCCCAGGCCTGGCGGGTGAAGCGCCGGGACGAGCTGGTGCGCCAACTGCTGCGCACCGGCCCCCACTCCCAGGCGGAATTCCGGGTCAACGGCGTGGTGATCAATATCGACGGCTTCCACGAGGCCTTTGCCACCCAGCCCGGGGACGGAATGTACAAGCCCCCGGCGGAGCGCCTGCGGATCTGGTAGCCCCTGGAGGCCAACAGGGTACGGGGGCGGCGGCTTCCAGCTGCGTCGGCGACAGGGATGTACTCGTGCCGGTGCTGGAAACCTCTGCCCTGCGCCACCGCCGCCCTGTAGCCGTTGAATCTGACTTGTGTGTCAAGCCTGAACAACTTCCCTCAACCGCACCAGTGGGCCCCCTGCCCGGAGGACTGCGCGGCACCTGCCAGCGGGCCAGATGGCCCACTGGCAGGTGCCGGGGCTCCGCGGTTCAGGCCGAAAGGCTCGCCAGGGCCTCCTGGCTAAAGGCGAACCTGTTGCCCTCGGCGGTGGCGCGCACATAAATACGGGCGTCGACGGGGTCGCTGGCCACCATCCGGGTCAGGGTCTGCTGATCCCCCTCGATATTGTTTGCCACGAAACGCTCGCCGGTGGCCTCCAGGCGGCCGATCACCACGGCGGTTTTGGGGCTGTCCTTGCCGTAGATCAGGGTGTAACTCTCCACCCCGGCCCAGCCATTGGGGGCTGAGGCAAGCGCCGGGGCAGGCAGGCTGTCGATCTGGGCCTGCAGCGGCCTGCTGTCACAGCTGCGCCACTGGGCCACCGGGGTGGTGGAGTAGATGCCCACCGAGTGCTTGGACAGGTGGCCGCCATTGGTGCCCACCAGGCCGATGCTGCCCGGGGTTGCCCGCAGCTTTTCCACCACCGCCGCCAGGCCGTGCATGGAATAGTTGTTGCCCGGGCCGCCGAAAAAGGGCAGCCCGCCAGTGGAGGTCAGGTGGCGGGGATCGGTATGGCTGATACCCAGCTGCTCGATGGCGTTGAACACGGCAATGGGGAAA
>CAZWUP010000261.1:0-4367 GCA_964637045.1 uncultured Porticoccaceae bacterium
GATTACGCTGCGCTAATCCGACCTACCCATGCTGGGGGCCGGGTCCGGTGATTCGGCGGTTGTCGGCATCGGGTTCAGTGGGTAGGTCGGATTTGGCCAAAGCACTCGCTGTGCTCGCGGGCCACGCTGAGCGCAGCCTAATCCGACGGTGTCCCTCACCGCCGCTCGTCATAGTACCGCGATCAGGCCGATGGCCGCGATCCAGGTTACCAGCACCCGGTCGATCAGTTGGGGCAGCTCCTCCAGTTCGCCAATTTCCGCCGCCGGGTCGTCTCCCTGGGGCGGTTCGCGGCCGTGGATGGCGGCCCTGACATAGCCCACCAGCACCGTCGGGGTGGCGCTGTGGTAGTCCACCAGGGAGGGTTTGAGCTGCGCCATCACCGGGCGGAAGTTGCCCACCACCGCCAGGGCCAGGCCCACCAGGCGCAGGGGCAGCCACTCCAGTACCCTGGCCATCAGCGCCAGGCGGGGAGCGTCGTCGGCGCTGGCATTGGTGGCGTAGAGGGTTACCAGCCGGTAGAACAGGGCCCCGGGGACACCCAGCACCACAAACCAGAAAATCACCGGGAAGTAGCAGTCGAAATAGCGGGCGGAGATGGCCCCCAGGGTGTCGCCGTGGAGCTGATCCCAGGTCTCGGCGCTGCTTTCGCTGTGGTCGCTGTTGAAGGCCGCGGCGTCGTGGTAGGCGGCCTGCAGGTCATTGCGCTGCAGGGCCGCCAGATAGACGTCGATGCTGTGCCTGAGGCCGGCGGGGCCAAAGCACAGCAGCAGCGCGGCAAAGGACAGCAAATAGCCCAGGGCCGACCAGCCAAGGGCGCTCAACAGCACCAGCACCAGGGCCAGGGTCAGCACCGGTGCCGCCAGCAGCAGGTAGAGCCAGGCCGGGCCGAGGCGGGCCCGGAGGCCATCGGCAGCACCCTGCCAGCGGATGGCCCAGGGCTCGACCACGGGGGGCAGCAGCTGGGGAAAGTAGCGGACGGTGAGAATGGCCAGCACCAGCAGAATAAACATCACGGTTGGGTTTGCCTCAGGGAAGTCAGGTAGCGGTGCCAGTCGAAACTGCAGCCGGGGTCGGTCTTGCGTCCGGGGGCGACATCCTCGTGGCCGACGATGCGCTCCGGGGTGATCTCCGGGTAGGCGGCCATCAGCTCTCGGGTGATCGCCGTCAGCGCCTGGTATTGGGCCGGGGTGTAGGGATCGATATCGGTGCCCTCCAGCTCGATGCCAATGGCGAAATCGTTGCACCTGGACCTGCCCCCATAGCAGGAGGCCCCCGCATGCCAGGTGCGCTGGGTGAAGGGGGCGAACTGGGTGACCAGGCCGTCGCGGTCGATCAGCAGATGGGCCGATACCTGGAGCCCGGCGAGGGTGGCGAAATAGGGGTGCCGGCCCGGGTCCAGGGTGTTGGTGAACAATTCCGCCACATGGCCGCCGCCGAAGCTCCCCGGCGGCAGGCTGATATTGTGGATGATCAACAGGCTGATGGCGTCGCCGGGTGGGCGCAGGTCCACATTGGGGGAGTCCAGGCGCCGCGCCTCCGCCAGCCAACCCGCGGCGCTGATCACTGCTCGCCCCCGCCCACAGTGGGGTGGCTGCGCTGGTGAATTTGGTTGACCACCTCGTCGAAGGCGGTGTCGAAGAGGTGGGCGTTGTCGAGCACCAACACATTCCCGCACTTGATCTTGTAGGCCAGCTGGTGGCGGCCCTCCTGCGCCACCTTGACCCCCTTGCGGTTGGTAAAGACATAGCTGGCCGCCGGCTTTACCAGCCCCGCCAGGCGGCAGCGCAGGGGTGCGCTGTCCTCGGTGGCGCGAAACTCCACCCAGCAGCCCCGCTTGAGGCTGTCCACCGCCTCCAGGGCGCGGGCGTCCACCGCCTCGGCGGGGGGCGGGTCGATGGCGGACACCCCGGGTATGCTCAGGGCCAGCTCCTCCACCACCACCATTGCGAAATCCTGGCCCCGGGTGGCCGGGCTGCCCTCGCGGCGCCAGCGGAACCAGGCCTCGAGGCTGTCCCGCCAGCGCTTCACGGCGGCGGGCTCCAGGCTGATGGCGGCCAGCTGCTCCTCCGCCCGCTGCAACAGCTCCGCCACCAGGTGGTCGGGGGGCGGTGGACCCTCGCCAATATGGCCCAGCAGCTCCGCCAACTGGTCCAGCCGCGCCCGCCAGGTGGCAGACTCCTGGCCGTCGCGGATCAGGCTGAAAAAGACCACCTTGCTCCAGGCATCCTCGCAGAACTTCTTGAACAGCAGCGGCACCCGGGCCTGCCGCAGCAGGGCGAACAGGTGTTGGTGGACCAGGCGGTGGGCGACCATCACCCGCGCCCTGGCGTCCTCTTCCTCCAGGAGGCGCTGCTCCCGCAGGGTGAGGCGCTTTTTGTCCTTTTCGACAAAGTCGATGAACTCCGCCAGCAGGCGGGCCAGCTCCCTGGGTTCCGCCGCCATCTCGCGGAGCAGGGCAATGACCCGCTCCACCTCCCTGCGCAGGGGGTCGGAAGCCCCGTCGGCACCGTCGAGAAAGGTCGCCGAGACCTTGAAAATCTCGTTGATCAGGCGCCGCCCCGGGTGGTTGCACTGGGCCAGAAAACGGTGGTCCGCGAGGGCCATGGCGGCCACCGGCAGCTCCAGCTGCAACACCAGGTCCGACAGTTCGGCCGGCACCAGCTGGCGGCCGTTGAGGGAACTGAACACCAGGTCCAGCACCCGGATCGCCGCCCGGTCCGGGGGCTTCAGGTCTGCCAGCTGGCGGTCCTGGGTCGCCAGGAGGTCGGCGATTACCGCTTCCAGGCCGTGGCGGCTGAGCTTGGTCAGCAGATCCGCGGTCCGCGGCGCGGCGCCACTGTGGCTGAGGGTGGCCACCAGGTCCGCCACCGCCAGGGGGTCGGCAGGTGGCGGCGCCGGCCGCGCCTGTTCCGCCAGCACCGCCTCGAGGGTGTGCTGCAAGTCCAGCAGTTGCTGGCTGTCGGGGGGCGGATGGCGGGGGGTGTCGCGGGGGGGCTTGTCGGCCCGGGGCGGCGGTGACGCCTCGCCTTTGGCTTTGACGATGGGCCGTTTGCGGGTCTCCAGATCGGGCAGGATATTGGCGGCGATCAGCAGCTGGTTGCAGTCCGCCACCAGCTGCGGCCAGCTGCCGAGGAGGGCGCTTTCGAGCTGCCTGAAAATCAGCTTTTTGGGTTCCATGTCCAGTTGCAGGGCCCCCAGCTGAGTGGCGAAGGCCTCGCAGAGACATTCCGGCATAAAGGGGTTGCGGTCGCTGGCCAGGGCTTGGCCGAGGATATAGGCGAGTCGCTTGTTGAGAAAATCCAGGGATTCGCCACAGGCCGCCACCAGTGCCGAGACCATGGTGTCGAGGGCGATCATTTCCTCCAGCACATGGTGTTCGATCAGCGTCAGGGAGGGATCGCTGGCCGCCGTCACCTGCAGGGAAAGGTCGTTGCCGAGGAGGGCGTTGCAACTGCGCTGATAGGAACTGAGGGTGTTGTCGGCCACCGTATCGCGGTGGATGCGCAGAAATCTCATGGCATCGTAGAAGATGCGCTGTTCGTTGAGGTTTTTGGCGTTGTCCGCGCGCTCGAAGAGGATTTCGTCGATGTCGACGAAAAAGCCGGAGAAGACCTCGGGCAGCAGCTGCCTGGCCCTGGCGAACAGCGGCTTGAGCACCCCGCCAAGGGAGGACCCCCGCAGGAGCGTACCGGCCGCTTGCGCGGTGTCGTGCTCAGTCATCGCCGGAATATCCCTCGACTATAAAATAAATCCGAAAATCAGTTGTCTGCGGGAATCTTCCCAGAATAACCCTTAACTTACAACCGGGTTGGGGTTGTGCCCCGAGGGGAGTGGTCAGCGGGGCAGGTGCCGGTCCAGCCAGCGGTGGAGGGGGCTGTCACTCGGCCAGTTGCGCAGCAGCCGGGCCCGGTCCCGGTGCCAGGCGCGGGCGTGGGTGAAGGCAAACCGCCGCCTGACGGTGGCATCCAGGTCGAGGAGAAACAGTTGACCGTCGTGCCAGTAGATATTGCTGGCCTTGAGGTCGCCGTGGCTGATCTGCTCCCGGTGCAGGGTGGTAAACAGGCGTTCCAGCGCCGCCGCCTCCTGGGGCGAGGGTTCCCGGTCCCCTCGCAGCTGCTCGGCGAGGGGCACCCCGGGGCAGTAGCGGCAGATCAGCCAGGCCCGGCGGCGCAACGCCCCCAGGCGCTCCTCGATCATCGCCAGGGGCTCCGGCGTATTGACACCGATGCTCCTGAGCAGAAAGCCCGCCTGCCAGGAAATCAACGCCCGGCTGGGCTGCCACAGGCGCAAAAAGGCGTGGCCGGGTCCCTTCAGGTTGTAGCGCTTGATCACCAGCGGCTGGCCGGGTTGCTCCAGCTTCGCCACC
>CAZWUP010000262.1:0-4349 GCA_964637045.1 uncultured Porticoccaceae bacterium
GGAGACAAAGACGACGGGGATGTTGAGGCGCATGGCGGCCATCAGCATGCCCGGAGTGATCTTGTCGCAGTTGGAGATGCACACCATGGCATCGGCGCAGTGGGCGTTGACCATATACTCCACGGAGTCGGCAATGATGTCCCTGGAGGGCAGGGAGTAGAGCATGCCATCGTGGCCCATGGCGATGCCGTCATCCACGGCAATGGTGTTGAACTCTCGGCCGACGCCGCCGGCCTTGGCGATCTCTCCCGCCACCAGCTGACCCATGTCCTTGAGGTGGACATGGCCGGGGACGAACTGGGTAAAGGAGTTGGCGATGGCGATGATGGGTTTGTGAAAATCCGCATCCTGCATCCCTGTGGCTCGCCACAGGGCGCGGGCCCCAGCCATGTTGCGACCCTTGGTGGAGGTGTGTGATCTGTAGGTGGGCATTGAAGTACGTCCAGGATAACAGGTGAGTGAAAGGCGCTAAGGATACCAGAGCTCGCCGCCGCGGCGTAACCTCGCCGGCAACTGGCTATCGTCCGGCAAACTTGAGCTGGAGCAAGGGAGCTGGGCGGGTGAATGATTTACATCATGGCCACCCCGGCAATTCGGGTGCAAGATGACGGTTCAACAAACAGCACAGGTATTCTCGATGATCAAGTACGTAGAGGGGGATATCCTCCTCAGCAAGGCCCAGTTGATTGCCCACGGCGTCGCGCCCAATGACAACTTTGGCCAGGGGCTGGCCCTGTCCCTGCGGGAGCGCTGGCCTGCCATGTACAAGGATTTCCGCCACTTCTGCCAGGTTCAGCACCCCAAGACCGGTGAAGTCTGGATCTGGTCCGGCGCCGATGGTGTGCGGATAGCCAATCTCCTCACCCAGGAGGGTGCCTACGGCCACGGCGAAAAGCCCGGCAAGGCAACAGTGGCCAATGTCAACCACTGCCTGCGGGCCCTGCGCAAGGAGATTGCAAAGGAGGGTATCGAGAGCCTGGCCATCAGCAAGTTGGCCACCGGCGTCGGCGGCCTGGAGTGGGGGGAGGTCAAGCCCCTGATCGAAAGCCAGCTCGGCGACCTGGACATCGCCATTGAAGTTTATGAGACCTTTATCGCCGACAAGGCCGCCTCTGGAGTAGGCAGTCAATGACCGAGTTTCCCCATGGCTACCTGGTAAGGGCCAGGGCTGAAGCCGTCGGCCCAGTCCAGCTGGAGACCGAGGAGGGGCTCCGGGTGGATTGCTTCGCACCCCGCCAATTTGGCGGCGAAGCCGGGGAGCAAAGCCCGGAATACCTGCTGACGGAGGCGGTTGCCGGGTGTTTTGTGCTCACCTTCAGGGCCATTGCCCAGGCCTCTCGCCTGGCGTGGCAGTCACTGTCCTGCACCGCCGTCGGCCAGTTGGACAAGGTCGACGGCAAGCTGAAGTTTACCGGCTTCAGCGTCGACGCCAGGCTGCAGATCAGCGACATCGCCATTGAGGAAAGGGCCAGGGCCCTGCTCGCCAAGGCGGAGCAAAACTGCCTGATCACCGCCAGCCTGAATTGTCCGGTGGTCCTCGAGGCCAGTGTCGAGGTGGTCTAGGCTGGTCCCGGGGCGGGTCCACCATTGCTGAGTCGGGGGTAATTGGGCATAGTTACCCCCTTTAACAGCAGGGTTCTCCGCCATGTCCGATTTTCTGATCGCACCGTCCATTCTGTCGGCGGATTTCGCTCGCCTTGGTGAGGAGGTGGATGCCGTGCTCAGCGCCGGCGCTGACGTGGTCCACTTCGACGTCATGGACAACCACTATGTGCCCAATCTCACCATTGGTCCCATGGTCTGCAAGGCCCTCAGAAACCACGGCATCAGCGCACCCATCGACGTCCACCTGATGGTGGAGCCGGTCGACGACCTGATCCGCCAGTTCGCCGATGCGGGGGCCAGCTGGATCACCTTTCACCCGGAGGCCTCGCGCCATGTGGACCGCTCCCTGCAATTGATTCGCGACCTGGGGTGTAAAGCCGGGTTGGTGCTCAATCCCGCCACCGGGCCGGAGTGTCTGGAGTATGTGATGGACAAGCTGGATATGGTCCTGCTGATGTCCGTCAACCCGGGCTTCGGCGGCCAGAAGTTTATTGCCAAGACCCTGGACAAGCTGCGAATCGCCAGGGATCTGATCGATAATTCAGGGCTGCCGATTCGCCTGGAAATCGACGGCGGGGTCACCGCCGACAATATTCGCGCCATTGCCGAAGCCGGTGCTGATACCTTTGTCGCCGGGTCTGCCATCTATGGTGCCGCCGACTACCGCCAGGCCATCGCCGCCATGCGCTCTGCCCTGGCCCAGGCCGACCTTTGAGGGGCGGCCTGCGCGGGTTTTAAACAACGTGGAAATCCTTTAGAATTTCGCCGTTATTCAGGAAATCACCATGACAGTGCCCACACTGTATCCATGCATTCATGTCCCCTGCCGTTGGCGATGGCGCCGGCGGTAAGCTCTTCCCGCGTGGCGCGGGCGCAGACCTTTTGCAAATCTCCAAATTCAGGGCATGACAATGAATCAGCAGCAGTTTATCGAACTGGCACAGCAAAGTTCCGGGCGCATCCCGGTGACCAGGACCATCCTCGCAGACCTCGAAACCCCGGTTAGCACCTATCTCAAGCTGGCCCGCGGCCCCTACTCCTACCTGTTTGAATCTGTCGAAGGCGGCGAAAAATGGGGGAGATACTCCTTTATTGGCCTCCCCGCGGCCACCGTACTCAAGGTGTTTGGCAACAATATCCAGCGTGAGGAGGGCGGCCAAGTGGTGGAGTCCCGCCAGGTGGCGGACCCCCTTGGCTATGTGGAGGATTTCTACCGCGCCTTTCCCGTGGTCGAAGTTGCCGGCCTGCCCAGGTTCAACGGCGGCCTGGTGGGCTACTTCGGCTACGACACCGTGCGCTACGTGGAGCCCAGGCTGAGGGCCTCGGCGCCGCCGGATGAGTTGGGCACCCCGGATATCCTGTTGATGGTCTCCGACGATGTGGTGGTGTTCGACAACTTGGCGGGTGTGCTGATCCTGATTGTTCACGCCGACCCCAACCAGGCCGATGCCTACGCTCGCGCCCAGCAGCGCCTCGACGCCATCGAAGCGCGCCTTCACCAGCCGGCGCCGGAACTGCCCCGGGTACGCCTCTCCAGCGGCGGACTGCCGGAAACTGCTTTTGTCTCCAGTATGGGCAGGGAGCGCTACGAAGAGGCGGTGGAGCGCATCAAGGCCTATACCCAGCAGGGGGATGTCATGCAGGTGGTGCCCTCCCAGCGCCTTACCCTGCCGTTCCCCGCCGAAGCGTTCAACCTGTACCGGGCATTGCGCAACCTGAACCCCTCGCCCTACATGTTTTATCTCGATCTGGGGGACTTCGAAATTGCCGGTTCATCCCCGGAAATCCTCACCCGGCTTGAGAATGGCGAAGTGACGGTGCGGCCCATCGCCGGCACCCGGCGGCGCGGCCACACCCTGGACGAGGATCTGGCCATGGAGGCGGAGATGCTGGCCGACCCCAAGGAAATTGCCGAACACTTGATGCTCATCGACCTGGGCCGCAACGACGTCGGTCGGGTGGCCAAGATCGGCAGTGTCCAGCTGACGGAAAAGATGGTGGTGGAGCGCTTTTCCCACGTGATGCACATCACCTCCAACGTCACCGGCCAGGTGCGGGAGGAGATGTCCGCCATCGACGTGTTGCGGGCCACCCTCCCGGCGGGAACCCTCAGCGGCGCCCCCAAGATCCGCGCCATGGAAATCATCGATGAATTGGAGCCGGTCAAACGCTGTATCTACGGCGGTGCCGTGGGCTATCTGGGTTGGAATGGCAACATGGATATGGCCATCGCCATTCGCACCGCAGTCATCAAGGACGGCAAGCTCCATGTCCAGGCCGGCGGCGGGGTGGTGGCCGACTCCATTCCCGCCCTGGAGTGGAAGGAAACCATGAACAAGGCCCGCGCCCTGTTTCGCGCCGCCGCCATGGTGCTGCCCGAAAGCCAGCTGCAGGATAGCTAGCAGCGGGTAGCTCGGGTTAGCGCTGGTTGCGTAACCCGACGGGGCAGCGTGTCCCTGACGCGCCTAGGCCAAGGTGTCGGATTTGACCACTGCGCTTCGCGGGCCACGCTGAGGGTGGCGCAATCTGACAGTATCCAGGGTTATGCATGGTGGATTCAGCTTTTGTTGGGTTACGCCCCGCGGGCTAACCCAACCTACCCGTGAATATCACACCGACTAACTACTACTCTTTCCATTTGATTTTGGCCGGATCGGATTTGTGTAGGAGCCCGGTCCTCCGGGCGAAAAGAGGTGGGAAATACGCCCTATTCGCTTCGAATCACCACCCTTCGCCCGGAGGAG
>CAZWUP010000263.1:0-4339 GCA_964637045.1 uncultured Porticoccaceae bacterium
CGCACCCTGCAACCTGCCACCTGCAACCTGCAACCTGCAACTCAGCGATTCTTCCACTGCGGCCTGCGCTTCTCCACAAAGGCGGCCACACCCTCCTTCTGGTCCTCGCTGTCCCAGAGTTTGACAAACAGCTCCCGCTCCAGGGCATAGGTACTGGCCATGGGTTGGCTGCGGGCCGCCATGATCAGCTGCTTGCAGTAGCGCACCGAGGTGGGACTCTGGTTGGCCACCTTGGCGGCCAGCTCCAGGGCCTTGTCGAGCGCGGTGCCAGTGGCTACCACCTCCTGCACCAGGCCGATCTCCAGGGCCTTTGCAGCAGTGACCCGCTCGCCGAGGAGGATCATGCGCTTGGCCCAGCCCTCGCCAATCAGCCAGGGCAACTGCTGGGTGCCGAGGCCGCAGGGCAGCAGCCCAACCCCAGCTTCCGGCAGGGCCATCTGGGATTGTTCCTCGGCGATACGCAGGTCGCAACACAGGGCCACTTCCAGGCCGCCGCCCATGGCGTAGCCGGTGATGGCGGCAATGGACACCCCGTTATAGCTGGCCAGGGCCTCGAAGGCATCGCCAAAGGCGTTGGCAAAGGTGAAGGACAGGCCCTTGTCGTCGTGATTGAAGCGACTGAGATCGGCGCCGGCGCTGAAGAACTTCTCGCTGTCGCTGGCGATGATCAGGGCGTAGTTGTCGCGGTCGGCGTTGAGCTCGGCGACGATGCCCTGCAACTGGGCCAGGCTCTCCGGCGTCCAGGTGTTGGCCGGGGGGTTGTTCATGGTCACGATGGCGGTGTGACCGCTTTTTTCGACCTGTAATGTGCTCATCTGAGTACCTCGGTGGCGCCGTCCTGAAGCAGGCGGCGGGCTGTGATGACGTTCATGATTTCATTGGTGCCTTCAAGAATCTGGTGCACCCTGGCATCGCGGAAAAAACGCTCGATGGGGTATTCCCGCAAATAGCCGTAGCCCCCGTGGAGCTGAAGCGCCTGGTTGCAGATCTCGAAGCCGGCGTCGGTGGCAAAGCGCTTGGCCATGGCGCAGTACACGGTTTTCTCCGGGTGGTTGGTGTCCAGGGCGAAGGCCGCCCGCTGCACCATCTGCCGCGCCGCCACCAGGTTGGTGAGCATCTCGGCGAGGCGGAACTGCAGCGCCTGGAACTGGGCCAGGGGCTGGCCGAACTGCTGGCGCTCCCGCAGGTAAAGCTGACTGGCGCTCAGGCAGGCCTGGGCGGCCCCCAGGGAGCAGGCGGCGATATTGATCCGCCCGCCGTCGATGCCGCGCATGGCAATCTTGAAGCCTTCGCCCTCGTCACCCAAGCGATTGGCCACCGGCACCCGCGCATTGTCGAAGGTGATGGCCCGGGTGGGCTGACTGTTCCAGCCGAGCTTGGTTTCATTCTTGCCAAAGCCAACCCCGGGCAGGTCCGCGGGGATGGCCAGGGCGGTGATACCCCCGGCCCCGGAATCCCGGGCACCGGTGCGCACCATCACCACCAGCATCTCGGTGTCGCCGGCGCCGCTGATAAACAGCTTGCCGCCATTGACCACATAGGCGTCGCCGTCCCGCCGCGCGGTGGTGCGCAAGGAGGCGGCGTCCGACCCGGCATTGGCTTCCGTAAGGCAGTAGGAAGCCAGCTTGCGGCCACTGGTGAGCTCGCCGCACCACTGCTGACGCAGGCTGTCGCTGCCCCAGGTGGCGATCATCCAGGTGGCCATATTGTGGATCGAAATAAAGGCCGCGGTGGACGTACAGCCCGCGGCCAACTCCTCGAGGACAAGGGTGGTGTCCAGCCGGGACAGCCCCAGACCGCCCTGCTCCTCCGGGCTATAGAGCCCACAGAAGCCCAGTTCGCCGGCGGCGGCAATCACCTCCCGGGGGAAAATCTTGTGTTCGTCCCACTCCGCCGCCCGGGGGGCCAGCTCTCCCCGGGCAAAGGCCCGGGCGCTGTGTTGAAAGGCGAGCTGGTCATCGCTGAGATTGAAGTCCATGACGTGTCGGGTCTCCGCAACAGGCTGTTATTTCAGATGAATCGACATATTGGGCCCACTGGCGGGGATATCGCTGTCGAACCAGCGGGCGGTGACGGTCTTGGTTTCGGTGTAAAAGCGCACCGCCTGCTTGCCGTAGGCGTGTTGATCGCCGTAGAAGGAGCCCCGCCAGCCGGTGAAGGAGAAAAACGGCAGGGGCACCGGAATGGGGACATTGATTCCCACCTGACCCACCAGGATATTGTGCTGGTATTTGCGGGCCGCAGCCCCGGAGGCGGTAAAAATGGAGGTGCCGTTGCCATAGGGGTTGGCGTTGACCAACTCGATGGCATCCTCGAGGGTCTCCGCTTCCATCAGGCACAGCACCGGGCCGAAGATTTCATCCCTGTAGAGATCCATGTCGGGGGTGACGCCGGCAAACACCACGGGCCCCAGCCAATTGCCGTCGGGGTAGCCCTCCACGGTGCACTCCGCGTGATCGACGACGCAGCGGGCGCCGTCCTCCTTGCCCTTGGCGATGGCGTTCAACACCCGCTGGCGGGCCTGGGGGCTGATCAAGGGGCCGTAGGCGGCGGTGTCATCCGTCCACACACCGGGGCGGATGGTGGCAAAGGCGGCGGCGATGTCGTCCACCCAGTCCCGGGCCTCGCCCACCAGAACCGCCACGGAGATGGCCATGCAGCGCTGCCCGGCGGCACCGCAGGATGCGCCGACAATATTGTTGATCACCTGCTGCTTGTTGGCGTCCGGCATCACCACCATGTGGTTCTTGGCCCCGGCAAAGGCCTGTACCCGCTTCAGGTTCTGGGTGCCGGTGCGGTAGATATGCTGGCCCACCGGCACCGAGCCGACAAAGGAAATGGCCTGGATGTCCGGGTGATTCAGCAATTGATCCACCTGATTGCGGCCGCCGTGAACCAGCTGCAACACCCCCTTGGGGGCGCCCGCCTCTTCAAACAGCTCCACCAGGCGGGTGGGGGTCAGGGGATCCTGCTCCGAGGGCTTGAGGACAAAAGTATTGCCACAGGCAATGGCCATGGGGAACATCCACAGCGGGATCATCGCCGGGAAATTGAACGGGGTAATCCCCGCGCACACCCCGAGGGGCTGGATATAGGAGTAACAGTCGATTTCCCGGGCGACGTTTTCAACGGTTTCACCCATCATCAGGGACGCCACATTGGCGGCGTGCTCCACCACCTCGATACCCCGCCACACGTCCCCCTTGGCATCTTCGAAGGTCTTGCCCAGCTCCCGGGAAATGATCCCCGCCAGCTCGTCGTGGTGCTGTTTCAGCAGGTGCTGGTAATTGAGCATGATCCGGGCCCGCACCGGGGTGGGGACCTCCTTCCAGGTGGCAAAGGCGCGTTTTGCCGAGGCCACCGCCTCGTCCACTTCGGCAACGGTGGCAAAGGGCACCTGGGTCAGCACCTCCTGGGTGGCGGGGTTGGTCACCGGCAGCAACTCGGTGGCGGTGCTGGCGCGCCACTCACCGTCGATAAACAGGGGAACAGTGTCCGGAAAGGCTTTGCCGGCGGGGGGGATAGGGGTAGCCATGGCATAATCTCGTTATTTGCGATGGTGCCATTAAAACACCCGGGGACTGCCCGCGAAATGGCAGAAATTGCGAACAATATGGACTATATTGCCATTCATCCAGGCAAGTCGCACTGACTTGTACACAACTCCGCCCCCCACTGGCCGCAAGGCAAGGATCTCCGTGACCGCAAGCAGGGAAACCCTCGACAAAATCACCTCCAGCTGGCCCCTGCCGGAAGACGGGGTGCGCTTTATCACCCCGCAATTTTTGCTGGATGTACTGGTGGACCACCCCCTCAGCAGGGACCTGTACCCCCTCGCCATGGGCTTCTACCCCAGGGCGGTGGGGCATCGCATGCAGCGCAGGCACCACAACACCCACCTGCTTATCTACTGCACCGGCGGCAGCGGTACCCTGGTGGTCAATGACAGCGCCAGGACGGTCACCGCCGGCGACCTGTTGGTACTGCCCCCCGGCACGGCCCACGCCTACGGGGCCGACAGGGCGCAACCCTGGTCCATCTACTGGGTGCACTACGGCGGCGGCGAGAGCCGTGCCTTTACCGACTTCCTGCTGGTGGAACAGCAGCTGCGCAGCATCGGCGTCCAGCCCCGCCTGGTGGCGGAGTTCGACACCCTGTTGATGGTGCGCCGGGAGAGCCTGTCGGTGCCGCGCTTTATCCAGGGCGCCTGCCGCCTCAAGGCCCTGCTCACCGAGTTCGGCTGCGCCGCCGCCCAGAGCCACCGGGGGCCGGGCAAGTCCATCGATATGGCCCAGCTTCTCGAGCATATGCGCCGCCATGTCGACGGCAACCTGGACCT
>CAZWUP010000264.1:0-4333 GCA_964637045.1 uncultured Porticoccaceae bacterium
GCACCGCATTGCGACAGTAGTCCATAAACACCAGAAAGGTGGCACCGTAGTTGATAAAGCCCCCGTGGAGGGCGATGCCGTTCATGATTGCCGCCATGGCAAACTCACGGACCCCGTAGTGCAGGTAGTTGCCGCTGGCATCGGTGGCGGAAACACTCTTGGAGCCCTTCCAGATGGTGAGGTTGGAACCCGCCAGGTCGGCGGAGCCCCCCAGCAGCTCCGGCAACAGGGGGCCGAAGGCATTGAGGCAGTTCTGGGAGGCCTTGCGGCTGGCGATGGTCTCGCCGGCGTCCTGGCAGTGGCGGATATAGGCGGCGGCGTCCTCGGCAAAGCTGGCGGGCAGCTCCCCCCCCAGACGGCGCTCCAGCTCCACCGCCTCGCGGGGAAAGGCGGCGCGATAGGCGTCAAACTTTTGCCACCAGGACTGCTCAGCGGCCTTGCCCCGCTCCCGGGCACACCACCCGGCGCGGATCTCGTCGGGAATCTCGAAGGGACCCTGTTTCCAGCCCAGGGCCCCGCGGGCGGCCTCGATTTCCGCCGCCCCCAGGGGGGCGCCGTGGCACTCCTCCTTGCCCTGCTTGTTGGGGGCGCCAAAGCCAATCACTGTCTTGCAGCAGATCAGGGTGGGCTTGTCGGTTTCGGCCCTGGCCTGCTCGATGGCGGCCTTGACGGCACCGGCATCGTGGCCGTCGACGGCGGGAATCACCTGCCAGCCGTAGGCTGCGAAGCGCTTGGGGGTGTCGTCGGTGAACCAGGCGGGGGCGTGGTCGCTGCCCGCCACTTCACCGTCGATGGAAATCCCGTTGTCATCGTAGAAAGCGATCAGCTTGCCCAGGCCCAGGGTGCCCGCCAGGGAGCAGGCCTCGTGGGAAATGCCTTCCATCAGGCAGCCGTCGCCGACGAAGGTATAGGTGTGGTGGTCGATCACTCCGTGACCTGGCCTGTTGAACTGGGCCGCCAGAACCTTTTCGGCAATGGCCATGCCCACCGCATTGGTGATGCCCTGGCCGAGGGGGCCGGTGGTGGTTTCAACCCCGGGAGCCTCGCCGTATTCGGGGTGGCCTGCGGTTTTGGAGTGCAGCTGGCGGAAGTTCTTCAACTCCTCCACAGGCAGGTCGTAGCCACTCAAGTGGAGCAGGGAGTAGATCAGCATGGAGCCGTGGCCGTTGGACAGCACGAAGCGGTCCCGGTTGGCCCACTGGGGGTTGGCCGGGTTGTGGACCAGAAAGTCGTTCCACAGCACTTCGGCGATATCCGCCATACCCATGGGGGCCCCGGGGTGGCCGCTGTTGGCTTGCTGGACAGCGTCCATGCTGAGGGCGCGGATGGCGTTGGCGAGATCGCGACGGCTGGGCATGCGGGTGTGGCTCCTGGGATTGGCGCTAAAGGGCGGCGGGATTGAGAAGGGCCGGTATTGTCCCGCACCAGGGCTGTTCAGTAAATAGCCAGGGTTGGGTCTGACGTCGGATGCTGGACGTCGGACGCTCGAGCCGGCGGCAAATCAAAGCCCGCAGCACTTGCAGTACCTCGGTAACTGGACGAGTAGTATCAAACCTAAAGTGGCAACAAAAAAGCGTCCGACGTCCAGCATCCGACGTCAGACCCAATATCACAACCCCAGGGCATGCCTCATCACCTGGTAGATGTAACTCTGCTCCTGAACGCCGTGCACCAGGTGGGCCCAGGGCCCGCTGGCGTAGATGGCCACATCCTCGCCGCCGTGGGTTTCCGCCGCCAGGGGCACCAGGCTCTCCTGGTGGAAGTTCACCCCTGTGGTGTCCTCCCCCGGGGCCAGGAAACGGCCCGCCCTGGGCTTTTGCAAATAGCGGGCCTCGGGGCTGTCCACCTGGCCGTAACCCGGGCCGTTGGTGTAGCCCAGGGTGGTAAAGGGCCTGCCGTCGGCGGCCAGGTAGGGCTCGCCGGAGGAGTGGCCGTGTTCGTCGTTGGTCACCACGGTACCCAGGATGGGGTTGCCCCGGGTGGCGTAACCCGCCATGGTCAGCACATGGCTGTGATCGGCGGTGACTATGATCAGGGTGTCCTCGGCACTGGTGCTGTCCACCGCCACCTGGACCGCCTCCGCCAGGGCCTGGCCGTCCACCAGGGCCCGGTGGGCATTGCCGGCGTGGTGGGCGTGGTCGATGCGCCCGCCCTCCACCATCAGGAAAAAGCCCTTGTCCCTGGCCTGCAAGCGGGCAATGGCCGCGGCGGTCATTTCGGCGAGACTGGGTTCGTCCCCCTTGCCCATGCGGCGGTCCGCCTCGTAGAGCATGTGGGAGGGCTCGAACAACCCCAGCAGGGGGCCGCCAGTGGTGCCCGCCAGGGCCTTGAACTGCCCCTGATTCCACACATAGTGACCCTCGGGGTTGGCGGTCAGCCACTCGGCGATCAGGTCGCGGCCGTCGCCGCGCTTGCCGGAGATGTCCGGGTATTCGGGGTCCTTGCTGGCGGCCGGCATAAACTGGCTGCGGCCGCCCCCCAGCACCACATCCAGAGGGCCGTTTTCCACCAGCTGGCGGGCGATGTCCCGGCCACAGTCCCGCATCGGGGCGGGAATGTCCGTGTCCGCCTCCCAATTGCGCTGGGGGCTGTGGGCATAGGTGGCGGCGGGGGTGGCGTGGGTGATTCTGGTGGTGGACACAATGCCGGTGGCCAGGCCCCGGGCGCGGGCTTGCTGAAGCAGGGTGGGCAACTCGCTGCCGGCCAGGTTCCGGCAGTCCCCGGGGGTCACTTCCGGACCCACGGAAATGACCCCGGCACTGGTCTTCACCCCGGTGACCATGGCGGTCATGGTGCCTGCGGAGTCCGGGGTCTGCTGGTTGGTATTGTAGGTTTTGGCCAGCGCCAGATGGGGAAAGCGCTCGTAACTGAGCTGATTTTCCTCCCCCGTCATGCCTTTGGCCTGGCCGTCGAAGATGCGGGTGGCGGTGACCGTGGCGACCCCGTTGCCGTCCCCCACAAAGAGAATGACATGCTTCGCCCGGTTGGTATTGGGCTGACTGGCGAGAGCGGCCTGCAGGGCCTGTTGCCCCTGCAGGCGCCAGTAATCGGCGGTTTCCCGCGCTGCGGGCTCGGCGCCGGCGGCCAGGGGCAGGGCGGCAGCCGTCAGCAGCGCCAGGGTGGTTTTGATCATGGTCGATTCTCAGCAGTGGCGGTTTGCCGCCAGCTTAGCAGTGATTCGTGTCGCCGAGATTACAGGCCCCCAATTGCGAGGGCCTGGCTGGATTATCCCGCCTCAGGCTGCGCGATTAGTGCTGGCGGCAACCCGATTGAGGGCCGCCAGCACTGCCCCCAGGGAGGCGCTGACGGTGTCGTGGTCCATGGCTGCGCCACCCACCCGGCGGCCGTCCACATTGAGCTGCACATAGGCGGCGGCCTCGGCATTGGTGCCGGCACCAATGGCGTGCTCGCTGTAGTCCAGGACATTGATCTGCTGGCCACTGTGCTTGCTCCAGGCATCGACAAAGGCCGAGATGGCACCTTCTCCGTCGCCGTGAATGACCTGCTCCACATTGCCCGAGGCCATGCGCACCTCGATCTGGTCGCGGCCGCCAGTGCGGTCAATGCGGTAGCCATTGAGGGTGTGCGGACCGCCGTCGGCGATGAAATTGGCGGCGAAAATGCGGTGGATGGTGGCGCTGTCCACCTCCCCGGACTGCTCCTCGCTGGCCTTTTGCACCAACTGGGCCAGCTCCACCTGCATCCAGCGGGGCAGGCTCAGGCCGTAGTCCCGCTCCAGGACAAAGGCCACGCCGCCTTTGCCGGACTGGCTGTTGACCCGGATCACCGCCTGGTAGTCCCGGCCCAGATCCCTGGGGTCGATGGGCAGGTAGGCCACCTGCCAGGGTTCGTCCGCCTGCTGTACCTGGAGACACTTGCGGATGGCGTCCTGGTGGCTGCCGGAAAACGCGGTGTACACCAGTTCACCCACCCAGGGGTGGCGGGGGTGTACCGGCAGACCGGTACAGCTGGTGTAGGTGGCGATGATCTCGTCGGGGCGGGACAGGTCCAACTGCGGATCCACCCCCTGGCTGTAGAGGTTCATGGCCATGGTCACCACATCCATATTGCCGGTGCGCTCGCCGTTGCCGAGCAGGGTGCCTTCCACCCGGTCAGCGCCCGCCATGAGGCCAAGTTCGGAGGCGGCGACACCGCTGCCGCGGTCGTTATGGGTATGCAGGCTGATGATCAGCGAATCCCGGTCCAACCCTTTCTCAGCCAGCGCCGCGTCCAACGCATCCGCTTGTGCGGTGAAATCACGTAGTCGGCGCCTCTGAAAGGTTGCCAGGTTGGCGAGCTTCCAGCGCAGTGCCGGCAGTTGCTCTGCATGCGT
>CAZWUP010000265.1:0-4323 GCA_964637045.1 uncultured Porticoccaceae bacterium
TCGACCTCTTCGACCGCCTCAACGCCACTGACGAGCAGTTGGACTTCCCCATCATCTACGCCTCCGCCCTCAATGGCATTGCCGGCTACGAAGCCGATGCCATGGAGGAGAACATGAATCCACTGCTGCAGATGATCATCGACAAGGTGCCGCCCCCCAAGGTGAATTCTGAAGGCCCTTTCCAGATGCAGATCAGCGCCCTCGACTACAACAGCTATGTCGGTGTTATCGGTATCGGCCGCATCACCCGGGGCAAGTTGAAGGGCAATGACCAGGTGGTTGTCCTGGATGTCGACGGCAAGGCGCGCCGCGCACGCATCCTCCAGGTGATGGGTTACCACGGCCTGGAGCGGGTGCCGGTGGACAATGCCCAGGCTGGCGATATCGTCTGTATCACCGGTATCGACGGCTTGAAAATTTCCGATACCCTGTGCAACCCGGAGCTTGTCGAGGCCTTGCCGGCCCTCACCGTGGACGAACCCACGGTGAGCATGACCTTCCAGGTCAACGACTCTCCCTTTGCCGGCCAGGACGGCAAGTTTGTCACCTCCCGCAATATCCGCGACCGCCTGGAGCAGGAGTTGATTCACAACGTGGCGCTGCGGGTGGTGCAGGGGGACAGCCCGGAAAAGTTCATTGTCTCCGGGCGCGGTGAGCTGCACCTGTCGGTACTGATCGAAAACATGCGCAGGGAGGGTTTCGAGCTGGGGGTTTCCCGCCCGGTGGTGATCCAGAAGGAAATCGACGGCGAGATGCACGAACCCTTCGAGCAGGTGGTCATCGATGTGGAGGAGCAGCACCAGGGTGGCGTGATGGAAGAGCTCGGCCTGCGCCGGGGGGAACTCACCAACATGGAAACCGACGGCAAGGGCCGGGTGCGCCTGGATTACCTGATCCCCTCCCGGGGCCTGATCGGCTTTCGCTCCCAGTTCCTGACCCTGACCGCGGGCACCGGCATCATGACCAGCATTTTCGACCACTACGGCCCGGTCAAGGCCGGCGCCATCGCCAAGCGCCAGAACGGGGTGCTGGTGTCGATGATCAAGGGCAAGACCCTGGCCTATGCCCTGTTCAACCTGCAGGATCGGGGCCGGTTGTTTGTCGGTCACGGCGAGAATGTCTACGAGGGCCAGATCGTGGGTCTGCACTCCCGCAACAACGACCTGCCGGTCAACCCCACCAAGGCCAAGCAGCTGACCAATATCCGCGCCGCCGGCACCGACGAGAATCTGGTGTTGTCTCCCCCTGTCAACCACACCCTGGAGCAGGCGCTGGAATTCATTGAATCCGACGAGCTGGTGGAGGTTACCCCCAAGGGCATCCGCCTGCGCAAAAAACTGTTGACCGAAAACGAAAGGAAGCGCAACCAGAAAGCTACCGCCTAGCGTGCCGGGCGCGAGCCCGGTCGCGGCCTGCCGGTGTGCCATGGGTGCGCAATGATCGCGGGTAGGGGATATGGAAGCAGGCCACAAGCAGCAGCACAGCGGGAGCGTCGAGCACGCTCCGATTAGCGACGATCTCGCCTGGCGCCAGGCCTGGCTGGTGTTTCTGGCCATGGTCCTGTGCACCCTGGTGATCGCCATCTTTGCCGCCATTGCCTTCAGTTTTGGCGACACCCAGGCCGCCACCATACTGGCGGGCACCGCTATTCTGGTGATGCTGGGTCTTATCGTGCAGATGCTGCTGGGACTCAATCAGCTGCTCCGCCTCTACTACGGCCTGTGCGGTGCCGGGCTGTTCCTCTATGTGGTACTGCGCGGCGGCCAGGATATCTCCGACCTGGCCGGGGTGCTGGCCATGGTGCCGGGCTTCGTGGTGGTGCTCGGCTGGCGCCTGGCGGCTGTGTTTCTCGGCACTCTGCTGGCGGCTACTGCCACCGTCTTTGTCAGCGATTCCTACCTGGTCCCCGCTGACGCCCTGTCGCTGTTGGTGGAACTCAAGTTTTTTGTCGCCTTTGCCGGGCTGGCCCTGTTTTCCCTGGGCGTGGGCCACGCCGTGGACACGTCCCAGCGGGAGTTGCTGGCGGACTACCAGAGGGTTTCGATGCTGGCCTACAAAGATGCCATGACCGGTCTGGCCAACCGGCGGGCCAGTGAAGACCTGCTGGTTTACCGCTGGGAGGAGTTCAAGCGGGGCGGCCCGGGCTTTGCCGTGCTGCTGTGCAATATCGACGACTTCAAAAAGTTCAACCAGCTGTTCGGCCGCGACTTTGGCGATGGGGTCATCATCAGGATCGCCAATGTCCTGGTCCACAGCCTGCGCAACCAGGACGTCATCTCCCGCTGGGGTGGCGACGAGTTTCTGGTGCTGCTGCCGGGGGCCAGCCAGAAAACCGCACTTCAGGTGGCGGAGCGTATCCGCCGCCGGGTCGATGGGGTGGAGTTGTCCATGGGGGGTGAGCGGGTGCCGGTCAGTGTCAGCATCGGTGTTGCCGCCGTCGACCTTGTGCTGGGCCCCAGTGACCTGCTGAACATCGCCAACGCCGGGGTGTTCCAGGCCAAGCAACTGGGCAAGAACCGGGTGGTGCCGGGGTGACCCCCGGGGGACGAGAGGGCCTCCGCGTCAGGGCAGGGTGAAGGTTTTGGCCAGGGATGCGCACGCCCGGTGGCGGTGGCAGTGTGTCAGGTGATCGTTGACCATGCCCACCGCCTGCAGGTGGGCGTAGCAGATGGTGGAGCCAAAAAAGCGAAAGCCCCGCTGTTTCAAATCCCTGGCAATGGTGTCCGAAAGCCCGCTGCTGGCGGGAACTTCCCCGGGGCTGCGCCAGTGATTGGTCAGCGGGCGGCCGTCACAAAACCCCCAAAAATAGTTGGCAAAACTGCCGTGGGCCGCCTTCAGGTCGAGGAAAATACGGGCATTGCTGATCGCTGCCTCGATCTTCAAGCGGTTGCGGACAATGCCCGGGTCCGCCATCAGGCGCTGGACGCTGCGGCCGTTGTAGCGGGCAATCTTTTCCGCATCGAAATTGGCAAAGGCGCGGCGGTAGTTCTCCCGCTTGCGCAGGATGGTGATCCACGACAGCCCCGCCTGGGCGCTTTCCAGCAGGAGAAATTCGAACAGCTTGGCGTCCTCGCCACAGGGTACCCCCCACTCCCGGTCGTGATAGGCCACATAGAGGGGATCGCTGCCGCACCAGGGGCAGCGCTGGGTGCCTTCTTGCAGGGAATGTTCCGTCACGGCTTTCTCCTCGCGGGTTTTTGCCAGTACTATAGGCCACGAAGGTCATTTGCAGAAGGCAGTTCATGCGCAAGCTGTACCCGGCGATTCGCCCCTATGCCACCCGCCACCTGGATGTCGGCAACGGCCACCGCCTTTACGTCGAGGAATGCGGCAACCCGGACGGCCTGCCGGTGGTCTTTGTCCACGGGGGGCCCGGCGGCGGCTGCCGCGAGCAGGACAGGTGCTTTTTCAATCCCGAGTTGTACCGCATCATCCTCTTCGACCAGCGGGGCAGCGGCCGCTCCACCCCCCACGCCACCCTGGTGGCGAACACCACGGCCCATCTGCTGGAGGATATGAACACCATCCGTCACCAGCTGGGGGTCGTCAAATGGTTGGTGTTTGGCGGCTCCTGGGGCTCCACCCTGGCGCTGCTCCATGCCCAGGCCTGCCCGGAGGCGGTGCTGGGGCTGGTGCTGCGGGGGGTGTTCCTGTGTCGCGACCGGGATATTCAGTGGTTCTACCAATCCGGCGCCAGCTATGTGTTCCCCGATTACTGGCGGGACTTCGTCGCCCAGGTGCCCGAGGCCCAGCGCGGCGACCTGGTGGCCGCCTACCACCGCCAGCTCACCGGCGACAACGATATCGAGCGCATGGGGGCCGCCAAGGCCTGGTCGGTGTGGGAGGGGCGCTGCTCCACCCTGGACCCCAGTCCGGCGGCGGTAAGCCGCTTTGCCGACCCCCATTTCGCCCTGGCCTTTGCCCGCATCGAGGCCCATTTCTTTGTCAACGGCTGTTTCCTGCGGCCCAATCAGGTTCTGGAGGACGCGCCCCGCCTGGCGGGTATTCCCGGGGTTATCGTTCACGGCCGTTACGACATGGTGTGTCCGGTGGAGCAGGCCTTCGCCCTCGCCGAGGCCTGGCCCGGTGCCCGCCTGGAGATTATCCGCGACGCCGGCCACGCCTCCTCCGAGGCCGGTATCCGCGATGCCCTGGTCAAGGCCACGGACGCCATGGCGGTCCAGCTGCTGCCCCGCCGATGATCGCCCTGCTGCAACGGGTGACGTCCGCCTCGGTGGCGGTGGCCGGCGAATTGGTGGGGGAAATCGGCCCCGGCCTACTGGTGCTGTTGGGGGTGGAGCGGGGGGATACCCGGGTGACCTG
>CAZWUP010000266.1:0-4304 GCA_964637045.1 uncultured Porticoccaceae bacterium
AACTGGTCCTTGATCAGGGAGTAGTCCTTGGAGCGCTGATCCGTGTTGTGGATCAACATGCCGATGGGTGTGCCCGTGGTCTTGCCCTCGAAGACCCCGGACAGAATCTGGACTTCATCCCCCTCCCTGCGCTGGGTGGTGTAGCGGGACTGGCCTGGCTTGCGGCGATCCAAATCCAGCTGGAGATCGGCCTCGCAGAGTTCCAGGCCAGGGGGGCAACCGTCGACGATGCAGCCGAGGGCCGGACCGTGGCTTTCGCCAAAGGTGGTGACGGTGAAGAGTTTGCCCAGAGTATTGCCAGCCACAGGGGAGTCCTCAAAAAATAGTCGATTTTACAGAGATGACACCGAGGTGCGCCTGGCGTCGATGTCAGGCCGCGGTCCTGGCCAGGTAGCGCCCCACAGCCTTCCGCTCAGCGCCACGCAATTCTACAGCATACCAACCAGGTCGTCGCGGTGCAGCAGGAACACCCCGCCACCGCCGCGCTCGAATTCGATCCACAAAAACGGCTGCTGGGGAAAGGCCTGCTCCAGGGCCCGCCAGGAATTGCCCACCTCGACAATCAGCACCCCCTGATGGTGCAGATGAGCCGCAGCCTCGGCCAGCAGGCGGCGGGTGAAATCCAGGCCGTCGGCGCCGGAGGCCAGGGCCAGCTCCGGTTCGTGGCGAAACTCGGCGGGCATCGCCGCCAGGTCTCCCGCGTCCACATAGGGGGGGTTGGAGATGATCAGGTCGTAGCGCTCACCCGCCAGGTTGGCGAACAGGTCGGACGCCACCGCCCGCACCCGCCCACCCAGGCCGTGGTTGGCTATATTGGTTGTGGCCACCGCCAGGGCACCACTGTCGATATCACTGAGGTCCACCTCCGCCTCGGGATAGGCGTAGGCGCAGGCGATGCCGATGCAGCCACTGCCGGTACACAGATCGAGGATGCGCCCGGGAGGCGCCGTCAGCCAGGGCTCGAAGTGGTTTTCTATCAGCTCCGCCAGTGGCGAGCGGGGAATCAGCACCCGCTGGTCGATGGTGAACTTCAACCCGGCAAACCAGGCCTCCCCGGTGAGATAGGGGACCGGCAACCGCTCCCGCACCCGGCGCTCCACCAGGGCGACGATGCTGGCCTTCTCCCGCGCCGTGAGCCTGGCGTCGAGAAAGCGCTGGTCGCCGCCCGGTGGCAAGCCCAGGACATGGCTGATCAGGTGGAGCGCCTCATCCCAGGCATTGTCGGTGCCGTGGCCGAAGAAGACGCCGCCGCGGTTGAATTCGGAAACTGCCCAACGCAGTAAATCCCTGAGGCTTTTAAGGTCTTGCAAATTTTCTTTGCTGGTATCCATGGGTCTTCCGAAAAAGGGGCGATTGTACAGGGCGACGCCAAAATTCGCTTTACCTTTAGCAAGCCCTGCCTTAGGGTTGCGCTTTTATTCAATGTCTGGGCGAGAAAGACTATGGAAGAATCATTTGCCAAAATCATCACCAGCGTCGGCGAAGATCTGACGCGACCGGGTCTGGTCGATACCCCCCTGCGGGCCGCAAAGGCCTTCGAGTTTCTCACCAAGGGCTACCATCAGAACCTCGAGGATGTGATCAACAACGCCCTGTTCCCCAGTGAATCCAGCGAGATGGTGATCGTCAAGGATATCGAGCTGTACTCCATGTGCGAACACCACCTGCTGCCCTTTGTCGGCAAATGCCACGTGGCCTATATCCCCAACGGCAAGGTGCTCGGCCTGTCCAAGGTGGCGCGCATTGTGGACATGTACGCCCGCAGGCTGCAGATTCAGGAAAACCTGGTGATGCAGGTGGCCAACACCATCGAGTCGGTCACCGGGGCCCTGGGGGTGGCGGTAATCATCGAAGCCCGCCACCTGTGCATGATGATGCGGGGCGTGGAAAAGCAGAACTCCCTGATGAAGACCTCCGCCATGCTCGGCTCCTTTCGCTCCAACCAGGCCACCAGAACCGAGTTTTTGTCCCTGATTGCCGATTAGGGGCCAGGGCGCCGTGGCCGCCCTCAGCGAAGAGCGCGGCCAATGGTGTCAGCCGGCCTTGCCCGAATCCTCGTCAGCGCCGGGGTTGGTCGCGGGGGTGTCGGCACTCGGCTCCCCCACCGGCTCGGCCTCGGCAGCCGCATCCGCGGCGGCCTCCGGCTGTTGCAGATTGGTAAAGGGCATGGGCCAGTCCTGGAAGGGGTAGGGCTTTTGCTCAGCGGCAAAGGTCAGGAACTGATAGGCCTGCTGGGTCCAGCGGGCGATGCCGTCCCCCAGGGCCCGAAGATTTTGGTTGTCGGCGCCAGTGACCAGCATCAGAATGAACTGAAACAAGGCGATCAGGGTCACCACCCAGCGCGCCAGCACCGCCAACAGAGCGAATACGATCATATAGATCAGGCGGATCCACAGATCGGGATTGGTGAAATTTTGTGCCTTGTGCTCACTCATCTTTGTACCTCACTCTGAATTCAACGTCGTCGCTCTGGCCTGAGAGCATCATGTTTTTCAGCACTTCCGTGACCGACTTGCCCTGGTACAGGGTAGCATGGAGGGCTGTGGTCAGGGGCATATAGACACCGAGCTCATCCGCCTTTTCTTTGACGATCCGGGTGGTTTTCACCCCCTCCGCCACCTGGCCGATACTGGCCACCGCCTGCTCCAGAGTCAGACCGCGGCCAATGGCCTCCCCCACCTGAAAATTGCGACTGAGGGGAGAGCTACAGGTGACGATCAGGTCGCCGACGCCGCTCAGCCCGAGGAAGGTCATGGGATCGGCCCCCAGGCGGGCGGCGAAGCGGGTCATCTCCGCCAGGCTGCGGGTGAGCAGGGCACCCATGGTGTTCTGGCCAACCTTCATCGCAGAGGCAATGCCGGCAATGATGGCGAAGATATTTTTCAGGGCTCCCGCCAGTTCCACCCCGTAGCGGTCGCTGTTGGCGTAAACCCGGAAATAGGGGGTGGCCAACACCAGCTGAACCGTCTTGCACACCTCGGGTACCGCACTGGCAATAACCGTGGCGGTGATCTGGCACTGGGCAATCTCCTTGGCCAGGTTGGGGCCGCTGATCACCCCCACCCGGGGCCGGCTCAACTCTTCCTCGAGAATTTCGCTCATCAGCTTGAAGGAGCCTTCCTCGATGCCCTTGGCGCTGCTTACCACAATGGTGTCCGGGGGAATCCAGGGCGCGGCACTCATCGCCACCTGGCGAAAGGATTTGCTGGGAATGGAGAAAAATACCACCTCGGCACCATCCAGCGCACTGCGCAGGTCGGCGCTGATTTCCAGGCTGTCGTCCAACCGATAGCCCGGCAGATAGGGGGTGTTTTCCCGCGTCTCCACGCAGTGCCTGGCGTTGGCCTCGTCGCGCATCCACAGGGTTACCCGGTGATGGTTGGAGGCGATCATATTGGCGATCGCAGTACCGAAACTGCCACCGCCAAGCACAGCGATTTTTCTGGGTTTTGTCATGGAGCCCGCATGTCAATCGGATGTCGGCCGGTGTGGTGGTGCGATGGATTAAACCGCGGCCCGCAGCAAAAGTCTATTCAGACTGTGAATAAAGTCAGCGGGGTTGTCCAGCTGTTCACCGGCGGAGATCAGCGCCTGATTGTAGATGACATCCGCCAGGTCCGCCGCTCGCTCCTGATCGTCCCCCGCAAAAATGGCCATTAGAGGATGGTCGGGGTTGATCTCCAGCACCGGCTTGGTTTCCGGTACCGCCTGGCCTGCGGCCTCCAGAATGCGGCGCATCTGGACCCCCAGCTCGTGTTCCGCCACCACCAGACAGGCGGGGGATTCGGTGAGTCTGTTGGTGATCCGCACATCCTCCACCCGCTCGCCGAGGAAGACCTTGATCTTTTCCGTCAGCGGAGAGGTGGCGGACTTGTCGTCGTCTTTGTCCGCGGCGGCCTTGTCGCCGCCCTCCTCCAGATCCAGCTCCCCCTTGGCGATGTTCTGGAACTGGTGGCCGTCAAATTCGGTGAGATGGCTCATCAGCCACTCGTCGATGCGGTCGCTGAGGAGCAGTACCTCCACCCCCTTCTTGCGGAAGATTTCCAGGTAGGGGCTGCTGACGGCGGCTTTGTAACTGTCGGCAATGAGGTAGTAGATTTTCTTCCGCTCCCCGGCACGGCCCAGATAATCCTCCAGTGAGACCAGATCCTTGCCATCCCGGGAGTGGGTGCTGGCAAAGCGCAGCAGCTTGGCGATGCGCTCGCGGTTGGCGTAGTCCTCCGCCAGGCCCTCCTTGAGCACCGAGCCAAAGTGCTCCCAGAAGGTGCGGTAGTCGTCGGGGTTGTTGTTGGCCATGCCCTCCA
>CAZWUP010000267.1:0-4299 GCA_964637045.1 uncultured Porticoccaceae bacterium
CTCGCAGCTAAAGGCTCGCAGCTAAAGGCTCGCAGCTAAAGGCTCGCAGCTAAAGCCTGCAATTACACAGAAGCTGGGAATCTCCGCCCTCGACCGGCCCCGCAAGCCTCGCCGCTATGGGGCTCTGGATCCGACTTGTGGGTAATCAAAGAGCCCATGAAAAACCCAGCGGCCTATTGCCGGCCGCTGGGCTGCTGCTTTTCCCCAATCAGTCTGTCGTCAGGGTGCCCAGCGCATAAAGCGATGAAACCATTGCTGAGCCCGGACCACCAGCTTTGGGGCAGAGGATCCCTTGCCCACGTTTTTGAGTCGTGGATGTGCTTTGAACACGGACTGCAGTGCGTTCATCTGGCCCCTGTCCACATCGACAAACAAAATGTGCTTGCCGTGCTCGAGGACTTTCTCAAAGCGCTTGAAATGGTGATTGGGTTCCTGGATTCCCCACAGGCCCCCTTCCCAGGTGCAAAAGCCGAGGACAATGATGGCAAGGAAGGCAAAGGGTACCCAGGTGAAGGTTTCAGGCCAGCCGCTCAACCAGGCTCCCACCAGCACCAAGAGTGATAGGCAGACGCCAATTGCCGCACCGATAATGGTGGAGCGGACGATGTCCTTTTTCATGATCGAGGTGACTACGTGCAGCTTGTGCTGGGCTACCGCGAGATCGTCCTGGCTGAGCACGTGGATCTGCTCGGTGGCGATACCGTTGCTTTCGAGCTCCCGCTCGACCACTTCCAATTCGTCGAGATTGTCGCCTATGTAGTAGTACCTTTCCATAATGAAGCACACTCCTACTCTTTGGTTGACGTTGATTTATAGTTTTGGGACACCGCAAAAAGTAACATTTGCACTGTTCAGTATAGATGTTGATTTGTCAAATAAAAGCCGGAATTCTCTCCGCTAGCGGTTCGCCAAGGGGTGAATTTGGGATGGGGAGATAAAGTCGGCTGGGCAGCTCGCTTTACCTGCTTGTGGTCGCTTCGATAAAGAATTGCGATTCTTGCGTCCGCCGGGGGGATATGTCGGCTATAATGACTCGGTATACCTGGGCATTAGGCGCCCGAGGTTATGGGTTTGGTGTCAATGCTGACACCGGATTCGATCATTTTGATCAGCAATCTATAGAGGTTTTTATGAGTAAGGGTACGGTAAAGTGGTTCAATGCAGACAAGGGTTTTGGTTTTATCACTCCTGAAGACGGTGGCAAGGATCTGTTTGTGCACCACTCCGAAATCAAGAGCGGTGGCGGTTATGCAACCCTCAACGACGGCCAGGCGGTGGAGTTTGAAGTCGGCCAGGGCCAAAAAGGTCCCTGTGCAAACAAGGTTGTACCCCTCTGATAAGCGCAGGTTGTCGACAGCAGTTTCGATGATCGACTGAACAAGTCCTGTGCAGGGCTGCCAGCGCACCCTGCATGGCGATTCCAGCCAACAGCGCTCCCCATGCCCCCTGGTGACTGTAGGCGTTAGCGCTTCCCACCAAAGATCGACCCCATAATCCCCCGGATGATTTGCCGCCCCAGCTGGCTGCCTACCGCGCGCGCCGCGCTTTTCACCATGGCCTCACCCACACTCTGACGATTGCTGGTTCGCGGTGCCCGTGCGGTAACTGCTGCACTTGGCTGTGGGGTCTGCACCTCCAGCGCTTTCTGCTTGAGCATCTCATAGGCAGACTCCCGGTCAATTGGGGTGTGGTACCTGCTGGTAAGGGGGGAGCGAGAAATCCGTTCCTGGCGCTCCGCCTGGCCAAGGGGGCCGATCTGTGACTCCGGTGGTCGGATCAGTGTGCGCTGTACGGGGAGAGGGTTGGCCTTGTCGCCGAGCACGGACACCAAAGCTTCGCCAATACCCAGGTCGGTAAGGGCGGCTTCGGTGTCGATGGCGGGATTGGTGGCAAAAGACTGGGCCACACTCTTGATGACTTTCCTGTCCTTGGGGCTGAAGGCGCGCAGGGCGTGCTGAACCTTCAGCCCCAACTGGCCCAGGACCTCGTCGGGTATGTCCAGTGGGCTCTGGGTAATGAAATAGATGCCCACCCCCTTGGAGCGTATCAGGCGAACCACTTGGCCGATCTTGTCCACCAGCGCCTTGGGGGCCTGGTCGAACAGCAAGTGGGCTTCGTCAAAGAAAAAGACCAACTTCGGCTTGTCGATATCTCCCACTTCCGGGAGTTGTTCAAAGAGTTCAGACAGCAACCAAAGCATAAAAGAGGCGTAGACCCTCGGGGAGAGGGAGGCCAGGGTGGTGGCATCGAGGATGCTGATAACCCCGTTGCCGGAAAAATCCACCTGCATCAGATCGCTCAATTGTACCGCCGGCTCGGCAAAAAAATGTTCTGCGCCCTGCTCTTCGAGAATCAGCAATTTGCGTTGTACGGCGCCGATACTGGCGCTGGAGATATTGCCGTAGGTGGCGCGCAGCTCGTTGGCGCTGTCCGCCATCCACGACAACAGGGCGCGGAGGTCCTTGAGATCCAACAGCAGCAGTCCCTGATCGTCAGCCAGTTTAAAGCAGCCGTAGAGGATGCCCGTTTGGGTGTCGTTCAGGTCCAGCAGATTGGCCAGCAGGAGTGGGCCCATTTCCGAAATGGTGGTCCGGATCGGGTGGCCGTTGACGCCAAAAATATCCCAGAACAACACGGGATAGGCGCGCTGCTGATAGCCCGGCAGGGGGATTTTCGCCAGCCGCTCGTCGATCTTGGGATGCGGTTTCCCCGCCGCAGCCAAGCCGGACAGGTCGCCTTTGATATCCGCGGCAAATACAGGTACGCCGAGGCGGGAAAATGCCTCCGCCAACACCTGCAGGGTCACGGTTTTGCCGGTGCCGGTGGCGCCGGCGATCAGACCGTGGCGGTTGCTCATTCTGGCCAGCTGGGCAATCGGGATCCCCTCTGCTGCGCCGATGGTGAATTGGGTGGTCTGGTTCATGACTGGTCTGCCCCCGGGCGGGTCAAAGTTGGGCTTCGCCGCCGTCCACGGCGTAGTCTGCTCCGGTGACAAAGCTGGCCTGGCCGGAGAGCAGGAACATGGCCACCGCTGCAGCCTCTTCCGGGGTGCCCATACGGCCCAGGGGGTTGGTTGCCTTGATGTGGTTGGTGATTTTTTCCAGCATCTCGGGGGGGCGCCCGAGGCGTTCGAAAAAGGGCGTGGCTATTGGTCCTGGGGTAAGGGTATTGACACGAATATTGCGGGGCGCCAGCTCCCGGGCCAGGGCCTTGGTCATGGAGCGCACGGCACCCTTGGTGGCGGAGTACACCGCAGCCCCCGCCATGCCCTTGTCCTTGGCGGCGGAGGAGGTAATCAGCAGGGCGCCGCCATCCTTGACCAGCGGCGCCAGGGCCTGAGCGCCAAACAGCACGCCCCCCACATTGAGGTTCATCAGGCTGTGAAAGAGTTCCGGGGTTATCTGGCCCAGGGGGGCGCCACTGCCCATCCCGGCATTGAGGAACACCCCGTCGATGTTGCCGAACAGGTGTTTGGCGGCCTCCGCCAGCTTGTCTGCATCGGCAAAATCCGCAGCGTCGTTGATCAGGCTGTGAATGTTGGGATGGGCGGCCTCGGCAGCCTTGAGTTTGTCGCTGTTGGTGCCGGTAACCAGCACCCGGCCACCCTCGCCGGCAATGCCCAGCGCGGTGTAAAGCCCGATACCACTGGAGCCCCCGGTAATCACAAAAGTCTGGTTTTCAAAACGTGACATAACTAACCCTTGGTGTTGGTTGTAAGATTGGCTTCCCAGCCCGACAATGTGAGGCACTGATTTCGGCTCAGTGACGAGTGCGAATACGACCAGGCCATTTGAGCCTAAAATCCACTGGCGCGCAATTCCCGTCACCGCGTCCAGGCCCCCAGGCAGCAACAGACCCGCAGGCAGCAACAGACCCGCAGGCAGCAACAGAGAAGACGCCATGACCAAAACCCGCGCTGTGATCAAGGTCCCACCCCCGGATGCGCAATGCGCCATCGAAATCCTCCTCAATGCCTTTGCCGCCGACCCCATCGCCCGCTGGATGTTTCCCGATGACTGGGACTACCGCCACGGCTGGGGCCAACTGCTGGGGGACTTCTGCGCCGCGGCCCTGGCCACTAACAGTGCCTACCTGACGGGGGACTACGCCAGCGGCGCCGCGCTTTGGCACCCGCTGACCGCCAAACCCAATAACGAAGCCACCAACAAGTTGATGCAGGAGCTGGTGGCCAGCGAGAAACTGACCGTATTTGCCCGGGTCCGGGAGCGCATGAAGGGGTTTGAACCCCGGGACCAACACAGCTGCTGGTACCTGGCCACCATTGGTGTGGACCCGGGA
>CAZWUP010000268.1:0-4299 GCA_964637045.1 uncultured Porticoccaceae bacterium
CACCCAGCTTTTGGCCTGCCAAACCCCCGCCGCCAGGGCGGCGAGCATGGCAATCAATAGGGGCAGCCGCCGCCAGTGGCCGTTCTTCACCAGGTTGCCCAAACTGGGCAGGCTGAACAGCAGGGCCATCGCCAGGGCCAGTTGCAGGCTCTGGCCGGTGGACAGATGCAGCATCAGGGGCAGGGCCACCAGCATCACCGCAAACAGCGCCAGGGCGTGAAAGGCGACATACACAGAGCGCCGTGGAGCCAGCAGCCGGTAGTACAGGGGGTCGATAAGGGACACCAGGGCACAGAGCACAAGGAGCAGGGTAAACAGCGCCTGGCCGTGGCCCCAGTTGGTGACCGCAAGAAAAAACGGCAGGGTGAAGAACAGGCTTTCCTGGTGCACCATCTGGGTGGCGTAGCGCATCACCGCCGGCGGCATGGCGAACCCGAAGCGGCGCAGAATGCCCTCCCGCAACCAGTTTTCCAGTACCAGCCACAGCCAACTCACTAGCATCAGCAGGGCGATCACCTGGGCCAGGGACTCGCTGCGCTCCACCAGGGCGTAGCTGGCAACCCCCGAGACAAAGCCAAACAGGGCAATGACCGCCGGCCAGCGGGCGATCAACCCGGCCGCGCGGGTAATCAGATTCTTGAGCAACGCCATCAGAGGTTTACACCGGGGGACACCAGGGTGAAGCGGGCTAGATTACCACCTGTCCCTGCCCCCAGCGCAGTACTTTTTGCGCCGGGAGGCCGGGCAGCCCCTACCTGCTGATGTCCTCCAGGTAGCGGAAGAAGTCGGAGTCCGCGCGGATCATCAGGGTGGCGTTATTGCCCAGCGCCTTGTAGGTATCCAGGGTGCGGGTAAAGGCGTAGAACTCCGGGTCGGCACCAAAAGCCTCGCCGTAGATGCGGATCGCCTCGGCATCCGCCTTGCCGCGGATCTCCTCCGCCTCCCGGGCCGCCTCGGAGTTGATGCGGCGCAGTTCGCGCTCCATCTCGCCGGTAATCTCCAGGCTGCGGCCCTGGCCCTCGGCACGGAAGCGCTCGGCGATGGCCTGGCGCTCGGAGATCATCCGGTTCTCCACCTGGCGGCGCACCGAGTCGATATAGTTGATGCGCTTGATGCGCACGTCCCTGAGCTCGATTCCCAGCTCGGGCATCAACCGGGAGGCGCTGGCGAGGATCTGGGATTCGAGCTTTTCCCGACCCAGCTTGGGGCGCTTGGTGAGGGCGACATCCTCCCGCTCCTGCTCGATTTCGTCCAGCTCCTCCACATCCACGTCCCAGTCCCCGGAACGCACGATTTCTTCCAGTTCGGTGCCGGAAATAATATCCCGCACCACCGAGTCGATGATGTCGTCGAGGCGCGTGCGGCCGCCGCTCTCGTCCCGCACACTGCGCAGAAACTGCAAGGGATCGACAATGCGCCAGCGGGCGGTGGTGTCCACCTGGATGAACTCCCGGCCCAGGGTGGGGATCTGGGTGACGTCCCCGTCCCAGATCAACAGGCGCTTGTCGTAGCGGCGCACCTCCTGAATAAAGGGCAGTTTCCAGTGCAGCCCCGGGGTGCTGATCACATCCCCCTGGGGTTCACCAAATTGCACGATGATGGCCTGTTCGGCCTCGTCCACCACGAAGGCGGCGGAAAACAGGGTGAAGGCCACCACCACCGCCAGAACCACTCCCATCAGCCCTTTCATTTAGCGTCTCCCTTGGCAGCTTTTCTGTTGTCCTTGTCGCGACCGTCGCGGATATTCATCAGCGGCAGCGGGCCCACATTGTCGTCCTGCACCATGATCACCTGGCCTATCTCGGGGAGGATTTCCGCCATGGTCTCCAGGTAGAGCCGCGCCCGGGTCACGTCGGGCACCGTTTTGTACTCCTCCAGCATGGCGGTAAAGCGGGCGGTTTCGCCAAAGGCGCGGTTGACCCTGGCGGTGGCGTAGCCCTCGGCTTCGGAGATAAGCCGCTGGGCCTCGCCCTCCGCCCGGGGAATCTGCTGGTTGGCCCGCTTGGTGGCCTCGTTGATCATCCGCTCCCGCTCCTGCCGGGCCTCGTTGACCTCGTTGAAGGCGGGGCGCACGGCGACCGGGGGCACCACGTCCTGGAGCTCGACGGTGATGATATGGATGCCGGAATCGTAGAGATCCATAATGCTCTGAATCTCTTCCCGGGCCCCCTGGGCGACTTCCACCCGACCTACCGTCAGCACCTCGGAACCCAGGCGGTTGCCCACCACCCGGCGCATCACCGACTCGGAGATATCCCGCAGGGTGCTATCCGGATCCCGCAGCTGGTAGAGGTACTTGATGGGGTCCTGAATGCGGTACTGCACCACCCACTCCACGTCGATCACATTGAGATCGCCGGTGAGCATCAGGGATTCACCGCCGAAATCCTGCTCCGAGTAACTGGTGCGAGTGTTGACGGTGCCCTCGGTGCGAAAGCCGAACTCCTGCTTCAGCACCCGGGCGGAGGCCACCCGCTGCACCTGGTCGATGCCAAAGGGGAGCTTGAAGTGCAGCCCCGGGTCGTTGATGGTGACCACCGCGCCAAAGCGCTTGACCACCGCCTGCTGTTCCGGCTGCACGGTATAGTAGGACGACAGTATCCCCCAGGCGACAATCAACAGCAGCGGAACCAGAACCAGAGGGAGTCCGGAGGGAAGTTTCTTGAAAAGCTGGGCAAGATCGTCCGGAAGACTGCGGGAGCCGGATGTATCCTGCCAGGGATTCTTGTTCATGGCGAAGGTCCTTGTGTCCTTGTAGCGTACCGTCCTGGGAACAACGAGCGCGGAATTGCCCATCAGTTTGCGAGACACCATACCAGAAGACCCTTGCCCCCTGCCACCGGCGCCGCGCGCCCCGGGGGCTGTCGGCTGCGGGGCCGGGGCGGTTTGCCTCACACGGCCCCGCTAATCCCGTATAATCCCTTGACCTCGCCGCCAACCCATCCCAGAGCCACGCCCATGACGCCACTGACCAAAGATACCGAAGACAACATCGAGCGCTTCTTCACCGAGGTGATCGCAAGCGAAGTGCTGTGGGGACTGGAGGGCCCCGATGGCTGGGCCCTGTGCCCCGCCGAGGGCGAAGACGATACCGACGTGATGCCCTTCTGGTCACAGCGGGAATTTGCCGAACCCCACTGCGAAGGCGACTGGTCGGAGTATCGACCCACCGCCATCGCCCTGGAGGAGTTTCTCGACGACTGGCTCCCCGGCCTGGACAAGGATGGCCTGCTGGTGGGGGTGAACTGGGACGAGGAGCTCGAAGGTGTGGAGATTGCCGCCCTGGATCTGCTGGAGGATTTCGCCGAACGCCTGGATTGAATGCTCGATCCGCCGGCCAGCTGGGCTGTCCCCAGGCTGGCCAAGCTCCTTCCCCCGCTGCTGCGCATTGACCGTGGCAAGACCCACAGACCCCACCACCGCCCCCCTTCTATACTCCAGCTGCGTATGGCGACCGCTGGACAGCGAGCCACCACAGGGCTGGTGGCCGATACTGCCGCGAACCTGACCACAGGTTGCCGACAAGGGGACAAATCGGAACTATGCTTACGGGGTCAGCCGCCGACTTGTCGGGCTTTTTGGCAACCCCGGCAGAGTCGGCACCATCAAGCCATAACATCCGGCTGCCGCCGGAGGGAGAAAATACCATGGCCATGGCAATGACAATGCGCGAGTATCTGAAGCACCAGGATGTGGACTTTGAAGAGCTGGTCCACCCCCGGGAAGTCACCGCCAGCCGGGTCGCCCAACGGGCCCATGTCTCTGGCGAACAGGTGGCGAAGGGGGTACTGATCAAGGGCGATACCGGCTACCGGGTGGTGGTGGTACCCAGCACCTGCAAGGTCGACCTGAGTGAACTGTCCCATCGCTATCACGAACGTCTGGGGCTCGCCACGGAGGAGGAAATCCAGCAGCTGTTTGGCGACTGCGACGCCGGTGCCCTGCCGCCACTGGGCCAGGCCTACGGGGTGCGGGTGTGCTACGACGAGACGCTGATCAATCAGCCGGATATCTACCTCGAAGCAGGGGACCACGAGACCCTGGTGCACATGGGCAATCGGGACTTTCGCCGCCTGATGGCCCAGGCCGAGCACGGCTACTTTAGCCGGCACCTGTAGTTTCCGGTGGCGGCCACGCTGTCATCCCTCGGGGTTGACGGGAGGGGGAGCTGTGCGCCCCAAATCGCCGCGGCGTCCCGGCAGGGCAATTGCGCGGGATAGGCGAAGGGGTCCCGGTCGCCCTGCAACCGGATTCCGGACACCAGCCGCAGCGCTGAAATACGCACCATCACCGAGCGAT
>CAZWUP010000269.1:0-4298 GCA_964637045.1 uncultured Porticoccaceae bacterium
GCCGTCGAGCGGGCCATTGCCCGCGGCGGCTGGGGTTTCCCCCTCAGGGGCGGACCAGGGGGGCAGGTTAAGGTAGTCCAGGTCTAAGACCAGGGGCTCGCCGGCGGCGCCGGGGACAGCCACCCTGCCGGCGGCCTTGTCGGCGCTGACAGCAAATTGCCAGCCGCCCTCCGCCCCCGCCGCCCCCGTCAGGCGGGCGGCGCCGAGATTGAAGTCGCTGACCACCAGCTCTCCCAGCTCCAGGTCGAGCCGCGGCCGGAGGCTGGCCAGGACATCGCCGGCCTGCTCCCCCCGGGGGGCGAGGATCGGCTGCCAGACCCGCCAATCCAGGCTGTCGAAACGACCGCTGACCAGCAACCCGGGCTGGCGGGGGAGTTCTGCGGTGGCTCCCAGGAGCCGGAGCTGGCCCCGCCTCAGGGTGGAGTCCCGCAGCTCCATGGCCAGGGCCAGGCGCTCGGCAACCGTGCCGCGAATCACCAACCCCTCCCGCCCCAGGACGACGTCGACGGCGGTCGCGGCGGTATCTCCTGCGGCCTTGGCAAAGGGTGCGGGAAGGTCGATGGCCAGGCCCTCGAGGGAGGATGTCAACGCCAGGTGGGCATCCCCGGCGGCGCCCACGGTCTTCGGCAGCAACAACTCGGCCATCACCTCCGCGTCTCCCTCCAGGTGACGGATCCTGGGGCCCACCAGATCCGCCAGGGCCGCGGCTGCAATCCTCCCGGAAGCGCGCACCCGGGTACCCTCGGCGGCGGTGTCGACCTCGGCGTCGAGCGCCGCCCCCAGCAGCTGACCCCGCAGGGTCTCGGCCTGCAGGCCGTCGCGGCGGTTGTAGCTCAGGGCTCCGTCGATGCCGGTGATCTGCAACCCGGTACCGGGAATCCCCAGCGTGGCGTCCGCGAGGCCGGCGACCACCCGGTAGTCCTCGCCGGTTTTGTCCGCTCCGAGGGGAAGCCGCAAATCCAGCTGGATATCCACCCCGCCGCCAACCTCCAGCCCGGTAACAGCCGCCAGGGTGTCCCCCAGGGGGGAGTCCGCCAGCACCTTAAGCCCCTGCGCCACCGAGGTGTTCATGCCGGCGGCCACCCGCAGCATGGGGCCGCTGGCCCCCTGGCGCAGGATGGCACCGCCGGCGGTCACCGCCTCTCCGGCGACGGTTGCGGTGTCCAGCCAGGCATCCAGAGCGGCGTTGTTCACCACCAGGCTGGCCCCCAGGTTCTCCAGTGGCGGCCAGCCCTGCTGGTAGTCCAGGTGGCCGTTGGCGACCTTGGCGTAAACCTGGATCGAGCGCCCGCTGTGGTTGTCCTTGCGCAGCGAGCCGCGCCAGATAAACCCGGCCTCGGGCACCTCTCCGGGGCCTATGGCCCGCGCCAGCCAGGCGGCGAGATTGTCGTTGAGGACATGGGGAAGATAGCGGTCGACAAAGCGGGTGTGGCTGTTCCTCATCCCCACCAGCAAGTCCATCTGGGGATCGCCCCCCTTCACCGTGGGCAGGTCGAGGTGGAGAAACGCCACCCCGGCGCCCTCCTCGCCGGCGATGGTCATCCGGTTGCTGGTTACCAGCACCCGGTCCTCGTCCGGCAACCACCGCCAGGCCACCTTGCCGGTGAGACTGCCGTAGGCCATGGGCTGGTGATACACCTGGGGATAGTGCAGGGTCAGTCCCTCCAGGCCATCCATCACCACCAGGCCCTGGCGAAGCCCGGCCTCCACATAGCCGCTCAGGCCCCGGGCCACGGGGGCCCCTCGCCAGGAATCGACGGCGATGCCATCGAGGTTGGCCCGCAGCAGAAAATCCGGCTGCGGGCCGCTGAGATCAAGCGCCAGGGACAGCTGGCGCAGACTGCCGCCGGGGTTGAGATCCTCGAGAATGGCCGCCGCCCGCGGATCCAGCAAACCGCTGTCCAGCAGGATGCCGCGGGTGATACTCAGGTCCAGGTGGCTGGCTCCCAGCTCGAACTCCCGCCAGCGGCGGCCCACCCGCTGGCGCACCCCAAGGTCGAGGGGGCGGATGGCGCGGCCATCCCAGTCCGCCCGCAGATCCTGGATCCGCAGCCCCCAGTCCTCCCCCGGGGTGAACCAGCCGGTGATTTGAGCCGCGAGGTTGTCCAGCCCGGGGGCACCCGGCAGGCCACTGAGGGGCAGTGCCGCCGCAGTCAAACGGCCGCGGCCAGCCACCAGGGCGTTGTCTCTCCAGTCGAACCAAAACTCCAGGTCGAGATCCGCCACCTGCGGCTGTATTTTTTGCACCAGCTCCGGCAGCCAGGCACTGGCCAGGGTGTCGAGGGAGTCCTCGACGCTGATCCGCTCCCCGTGGACATAGCCCGTGCCGACAAAGTCCTCGGGGTCGGCGGGGTCGCCCCGGCCCTCGAAGACAAAGCGGGCGACATTGGCCCCGGTGTCGTCCAGGGCCAGGGTGGCGGTGGCGCGGTGAAAGCCCCCCTGGTTCTCCACCAGAATATCCCGGGCAAACAGTTGCGCGCGGGCGCCGGAGAAAAACTGCACCTCCATGGCCAGGCGGTCGATCCGCAGCAGGCGGCTGTAGTAAAACATCCGGTACAGGTAGTCGAGGTTCTCTCCGCCACTGCCGAGCCCGAGGGGATAGCCCCCCAGGGTCCAGTTACCCAGCTCATCCTCCGCCAGCACCAGGGTGATGCTGGCGGCGGTCAGGGAGCGCCACACCGGGCTGAGGTTGAGAAGGGATTCGCCAAGGCGCAACTCGGCGGACAGCTGGCTCGCCGTCACCGCCGGGGGGTGGCCGTCGCGGCCGGCGATCACCACGCTGCCCAGGTCCACCCTGGGGGTGAACCCCCGCCACAGCCCCTGCAGCTGGCGGATGCTGAAATCCATGCCCGTCTGTTGCGACAGGTAGGCGTTGATCTGGGGCTGAAAGCGGTTGACCACCGGAAACAGCTCCCGGGCCGCCACCACCAGCAGGGCGTAGAGGATCACCAGCAGGGCAAGCGCCAGCCAGAGATACCTGAAAAACCGCCCTGCCATGGCTTTGCTGTTCAAAATGCTACACCGGAATGATGTCGTACTGTTCCTGGGAATACAGGGTTTCCACCCGGAACTCGATGGGCCTGCCGATAAATTCCTCGAGGTCGGCGACATTGGCGGAGTCTTCGTCCAGCAGGCGGTCGATCACCACCTGGGAGGCCAGCACCAGGATTTTATCGCAGTCGAAGGCCCGGGATTCCCGGAGAATTTCCCGCATGATGTCGTAGCACACGGTCTCCGCCGACTTCAGCCGCCCCCGGCCCTCGCACATGGGGCAGGGTTCGCAGAGCATCTGGCCCAGGCTTTCGCTGGTGCGCTTGCGGGTCATCTCGATCAACCCCAGCTCCGACACCGTGGTGATGCCGGTCTTGGCGCGATCCCGCTCCAGGGCCTTTTCGAGGGTGCGCATCACCTGGCGCTGGTGCTCCCGGTCCGCCATATCGATGAAGTCGATGATGATGATACCCCCCAGGTTGCGCAGCCGCAGCTGGCGGGCGATGGCGGTGGCCGCCTCCAGGTTGGTTTTGAAGATGGTTTCTTCCAGGTTCTTGTGGCCCACATAACCGCCGGTATTGACGTCCACCGTGGTCATGGCCTCGGTCTGATCGATCACCAGGTAGCCCCCGGACTTGAGGGGCACACTGCGCTCCAGGGCGCGGTTGATCTCGTCCTCGACGTTGTACAGGTAGAACAGGGGCCGCTCGCCGGGATAGTGCTCCAGCAGGTCGAGCATATCCGGGTTGACCGCGGTGGCGAACTCCACCATTTGCCCGTAGACCTCCCGGGAGTCGACGCGGATTTTTTCCATCCCCGGGCGCACCATGTCCCTGAGGGTGCGCAGGGACAGGGGCAGGTCTTCGTAGATACAGCCCACCTCCACCACCTTCTGGCGCTTGTCCTGGATCAGCGACCACATGCGGTGGAGGAAGTGCAGATCCCCCTTGAGCTCCTCGTCCCCCACCCCTTCGGCGGCGGTGCGCAGAATATAGCCGTCGGCAGCCTGGGCCTGCTCCCCCAGGGCACTCTCCAGAGCCTGGCGCAGCCGGCTGCGCTCCTCCTCGCTCTCGATGCGCTGGGACACCCCGATATGGCGGACATTGGGCATATACACCAGATAGCGGGAGGACACCGACAGCTGGGCGGTGAGGCGGGCGCCCTTGGTGCCAATGGGGTCCTTGACCACCTGCACCACCACCTTCTGACCCTCCCGCAACAGCAGGCGGATATCCGGGGTGGGCCCCGCCCCCTTGTCCACCTGGTGTTCGGGGCGCAGGCACCCGACGCCGGCAACATCGAGATCC
>CAZWUP010000270.1:0-4272 GCA_964637045.1 uncultured Porticoccaceae bacterium
CGACGGCATCCACCAGCAGCAGGACCGAGTCCACCATGGACAGCACCCGCTCCACTTCACCGCCAAAGTCGGCGTGCCCGGGGGTATCCACGATATTGATGCGGTAGCCGTTCCACTCGATGGCGGTGTTCTTCGCCAGGATGGTGATGCCCCGCTCCCGCTCCTGGTCGTTGGAATCCATAACCCGTTCGGCACCGATATCCTTGCGCGCCAGGGTGCCGGATTGCTGCAGCAGCTTGTCGACAAGGGTGGTTTTGCCGTGGTCTACGTGGGCAATGATGGCGATGTTGCGAAGGTTTTCGATACTCATGGAAGGCTACTGTGGACGTGAAGGTGCGGATTATAGTGACAGGGGCCTGGGAAGTCACACGATATTGCTGCCCGCGGCAGGCGGGCCGGGGGAGTGCCCGACAGGCGGGGCGCCGGAACAGACGCCGGTAGGGGCGGAAACTCAGTGGGCGGCGAGATTGCCCTGGCTTTGGCGGTCGCCGGCACCCAGCTTGGGCACGGGCTGAGGCTGCCAGTCAGCGGGCCTGTCGACCCCCTCCACCAACTGGGGGCGCCCCCTCAGCTCAACGACAAAGGAGGCGATACCGATGATCTCGCCACCCAGCACCAGGGGGGTGTCGTACCACTCGGCCCAAAATCTATCGCCATCCCTGAGGTGGCTGCGCAGTACCCCTCCCCCCTCGCCGGTGGCCTCTCTGCTCCACTGGCTGCGCAGGATCCGGGCGTCCTCGGGGGCAAACAGCAACTCCGGCGGCCGGCCGATGGCGTCTTCGGCGCTGACGCCGAAAATTCTCTCCGCCGCTGGATTCCAGCTGCGAATATTGAAATCCCGGTCCCAGTCGATGGCCGCCACCTGCATGTTCTGCCAGTGCTGGTTGAAAATGAAATTGGACTCCGACGCTTCGCGAATCTGGTTCTGGTAGCTGATGTTTTCCTGAAGGTTGCTCATAAACAGGCGGCGAAAGCCCAGGGCACCCCAGTAGGTACCCGCCAGCACCAGCAGGCCGGACAGCAGCAACTCCACGGGGATGGCAATGCCGTCGACGTAGGCGATTGCCAGGGCGGGCACCACCACCACTGCAGCGGCTACGGCGGTGACCAGGGGTGTCAGCATATAAACCAGGGCCAGAAACGCGAGGGCGGCAATGGCCACCACCACCAGGGTGGCGACCGGCACCACGGCGCTCATGGTGAACACGATCACCGCCGACAGGATCAGCAGGCCGTCGGACACCCCGAACAACATGCTCATGCGCCGCATCTCCGCCAGGGAGGGCACCAGATAGGTGGTCTTCAACTGCTTGTGCAGGATCACCCCGGCGATACCGCGAAAGATCACCAGGGGTGAAACCCACAGCAACCAGCTGTCGATACCGGCGGGGAACTGGCGAACGGCGCGGAACAGCACAAACACCGTCACCGCCCACAGGGTGATGATCGCCCAGCCCAGCAGCCGGTAGCCAATCAGGCGTGAGATCTCGCGCTCGGTTCGGTCGGCGATGTTCTCGTCAAACACTTCCATTGGGGTCAACACCTTCACTGCCTGCAACCCCGCTACTAAAGTGTTTTCAAGACCTGATTGCCAGCTGAGTCCGACTGCCGGCAGCTCTCACTGACAAGCTGCAGGCAAGGGCTGCCGCGGTCACGATCCCGGGCGGTAGACGCCGATGTTGGTGTAGCCCTGGTCCCGCAGCAATTCCGCGTGGAGGCGGCTCATCACGCCGCGCTCGCAATAGAGCAGGTAGGTGCGCTGTGGATCCAGCCCGGCGGCGGCCTTGGCCAGCTCGAAGAAGGGGATGGCCACCACGGCGGCACTGCCCGCCCGCAGGACCCTGTGCTGGACCTCGTCGGGATGGCGAATGTCCAGGATCACCGCATCCGGCAGCGGCAGGGTGTAGGTCTCCACCCCGGTGCTGGCGGCAGAATCCATCTCCAGGCAATCGATATTCTCCTCAACCCTGGCGGCGACGGCCCGGTCGAGCACCGCCATGTCGAAGCGCTCCTCGGCGGCCACCACCCGATCCCGCTTGGCCCTGGTGGTGGGGCGCACCGAAATCACGCCGCAGTACTCCGGCATGGCGGCGGCGATGGCCTCGGTCCCGATGGCCCGGGAGATGTCGATGATATCCCCCTTGTCCATCACCGACAGGGGGCGCAGGGTGAGCAGGTCGGTGACTTCATCGATCACCCTCAGGTTGACCAGGGTCTGACTGGCCACCTGGGCCACGCTCTCGCCGGTGACCAGGGCATCGAGCTCCAGACCCTCCGCAACCCGGGAGGCGGCCCGGTACATCATGCGCTTGAGCACCACCCCCATATAGGCGTCGCTCACCCGGGTGAGGATTTCCGCCACCACCCCGTCGAAGGGTACGGTGACAAACTTCACCCGGTGGGACGAACCGTACTTTTGCCACAGATAATAGGCCGCCTCCTTGACCCCCAGCTCATGGGCGCGACCGCCGAGGTTGAAAAAGCAGAAATGGGTGAGCAGGCCGCGCTTGATGGTGAGGTAGCTGGCCACGGTGGAATCGAAGCCGCCGGAGATAAGCGACAGCGCCCCACCCTGGGAGCCCAGGGGAAAGCCCCCCAGCCCGGGCAGGGTCTGCTCCACCAGATGGTATTCAGCGTCGCGGATCTCCACGGCGACCACCAGGTCCGGGTTCTTGAGCCTGACCCCCGCGGCCTCCCCCAGGGCCATCAGGCCGGCGCCGAGGAACCTTTCCACAGCCATCGAGCTGAAGTCGTGGTCTCCGGTGCGCCGCACCCGCACGCAGAAGGTTTTGCCCGCCAGGCGGCCCTGCCACAGGGGCAGCAGCCTGGCCAGCATTTCGTCGAAGTCCACCAGGGGGTAGGACCGCACCCGCGAAAATTTGGCGACCCCAGGGGTGGTCCCCAGCACGGTTTCCACCTGCTCCCGCAGGTGCTGGCTGCCGTCCGCCAGCCAGATATCGATTTTCTCCCAGTCCCGGCGCACCTCGATACTGTCATCCAGGCGGCGCAGCTGCTTGGCCAGGTTGTCCCGCACCTGGCGGGTGAACCTTTTGCGCACCGGGGTGCTCTTGATGGTGATTTCGGGGAACAGGCGAACAATATAGTGCATGACGGGGCATAGCAGGAGTCGAGGGTCGGCGATTATACCCCCCAGCAAAGCCAGCCGCACCCAGGGCCCCGCCAGCCATCTGTACGAAACACCGCGCATCAGGCACAATGACCACACCCGCAACGGGGCAGCACTTTTATGGTGCGCTGCACACAGGCATTGCACCATCATAGGGCATTCCAGCCCGCGCCATGGGATTTGCAGCCTTGGTTTTCCGCCAATCCGCACCAAAGGATACTGGCACACCATTTGCTTAATCTATCGGGAACTTTTAAGCGCCGTCCTGCTGGCGACGAAAAGCTAACGTAAAACCGGAATCCCTTTTTGGAGGAACCCAATGTCCGAAAAAACTCTGAGCCTTATCAAAGAAAGCGAAGCCCGCTGGGTTGACCTGCGCTTCACCGATTTCAAGGGAAAGGAACAGCACGTCACCATCCCCTCCAGGTATGTCGATGAAGATTTCTTCGAAACCGGGCAAATGTTCGACGGCTCATCCATCTCCGGCTGGAAGGGCATCAACGAGTCCGACATGGTGCTGATGCCCGACGACGACACCGCGATCCTCGACCCCTTCGCCGACGATGCCACCGTCATTATCACCTGCGATATCCTCGAGCCGTCCACCATGACCGGCTACGACCGCGCCCCCCGCTCCGTGGCCCGCCGCGCCGAGGACTACCTGAAGTCCACCGGCCTTGGCGACACCGCCTTTTTCGGCCCCGAGCCCGAGTTCTTCATTTTCGATGACATCAAGTGGGGCATCGACATGAGCGGCAGCTTTGTCAAAATCAGCTCCGAAGAGGCCGCCTGGTCCACCGGACACGAATTTGCCGAAGGCAATATGGGCCACCGCCCCCGGGTCAAGGGCGGCTACTTCCCCGTGCCCCCCATCGACTCCCTCCACGATATCCGCGCCGCCATGTGTACCGCCATGGAACAAATGGGCCTGGATGTCGAGGTTCACCACCACGAAGTGGCCACTGCGGGGCAGTGTGAAATCGGCGTCAAGTTCAACACCCTGGTGCGCAAGGCCGATGAGGTGCAGATCCTCAAGTACTGCGTCCACAACGTCGCCCACGCCTACGGCAAGACCGCCACCTTCATGCCCAAGCCCATTGTGGGCGACAATGGCTCCGGCATGCATGTGCACCAGTCCTTCTGGA
>CAZWUP010000271.1:0-4211 GCA_964637045.1 uncultured Porticoccaceae bacterium
GGGGCGACTAATCACCCACCAGGCGATACTGGTTGCGGCCGTTGTTCTTGGCCTCGTACATGGCGTCGTCCGCCAGGCGCACCAGCTCCGCCATGGCGCAGCCGGGGGTGGCGAAGGCAATGCCGATGCTGGCGCCCACGGCGACGCTGATTTCCTGGCGGTCGTCGAGGGGGATGGGCTGGATCAGGCTTACCAGCAGGTTGTCCGCCAGACGGCGAATGGGCCCGGCATCGCTTACCCCTTCGAGGAGCACCACAAACTCGTCGCCACCGAGGCGGGCGACATAGTCGCTGTGGCGAGTGGCGGCGCTGAGGCGTTCGCCGATCACCTGCAATACCAAATCCCCCGCCTGGTGGCCATGGGTGTCGTTGACCGCCTTGAAGTGGTCCAGGTCCAGCATCAGCAGGGCAAAATCCGGGTGCTCGCCCCGGGTTCTCAGCAGCCGCGTCAGGCGGGTTTCAAACCCCGCCCTGTTGCCGAGGCCGGTGAGGGGGTCGGTCATGGCCCGCTGCAGGGCGGCCTGTTCCGCCAGCATGCGCTCGCTGATGTCGTTGGCAACCCCCTGCACCAGCTCGTCGTCCACCGCGGTAAGGCTCAATTGCAGCCAGTGGCCGGGCTGGTGGCGGACATTGACTTCCAGTTGGCTGGTGGTGCCCTCCCGGCGACACTGTGCGAACTGTTCCAGCAGGTTGTCACCGCCCTCGGCCACCAGGGACTTCAGGTCGATGGTCTGCTGGCCCGCCAACAGCTCCCTGGGCACCGCAAAGTGGCGGGCGAAGGCCGGGTTCCAGGATTGCACCTGGCCCAGGCTGTCCACCAGAAAGATGGCGCTCTCGGCGTTGTCGAAAATCGCGCGGAATTTGCGCTCGTCCACCTCCCGCTGCATGCGCAGTTCGCGCTCGGCGCCGAGGATCTTTACCAGGTGGTCGATAATGGCGTTGACGTCGTTCACCAGTTGGCCGATCTCATCCTCCTCGTTGCCCCTCGGGGGAGCCAGCTGTTCCCCGGTTTCCGCCCTCAGCTTGTGCAGGCGGTGGGAGATGCTGGCAATGGGCTTGGTGATGTAGCGCACCACCACATAGACGACACCGAAGCCGATAAAAACCATCTGCACCGCCAGCAGGGCCATCACCAACAGGGTGGAGCGCTCCACCTGGCTGGCGATGGCGTCCTGGTTGGGAATCAGGCGAATGCTGCCCACCACCTGGTCGTCAAAGGGGGAGCTCACCGGGCGCTCCAGGGTCGCGCTGGCTGTCATGCGGCCAAAAATTGTCTGCAGCAGGCTGGGGGGCAGGATGCTGTCGGTCGCTCCCGGCGGTGCGCGGCTCTCCGCCAGGACGCCGCTGTCCCCGCGAATGGTCACCCCGGTCACGGTGCTGTTGCTGAGCAACCCCCGCACCACCTCGGTGGCCAGCTGGCGATCGCCGAGGAATACCGCGATCTGCAGGGTGCTGTCCACGGTGTTGAGCAGGCCCTGAAGCTGCTCATCCTGGCGCCGGCGCTCCTGGTCCGACACCAGTTTCATCGCCAGCAGGAGAAATACCAGGCCGAGAAATCCCGCCAGCAACAGGATAAAGGCGGTGCTGCGCACCGCCAGCCGGGTTTTCACCAGTTGCCTCAGGAGGAATTTGATTAGCACGCCTCCGCGATGGCCAGGGCGTCGATATCCGAGAGCACAACCACCCGCCCGTCCACCGCGCTGCGGGGCAGGTAGCCGATGGCGCCCTTGGTGTCGGCGATGATGGCGAGCAGCTCTTCTGTGCTGTCAACCTGGCGGGGTGGCGAACCGCGGCCGGAGAACACCAGCCGGGCCCAGTAGGAATTGATTTCCGCCGGCGACTTGCCCACCAGCAGCTGGTAGAACTCGGCGCGGCTGTCCGCCAGGTCGAGGGGGAAGGCGGTGATGCCGGAGGGCAGTTTCTTGAAGCGGCCCATATAGATATTGATCACCTGGGTGCGATCCAGGGCGACCAGGCCGCCGTCGTGGTTGCCCACCAGCACCAGGTCCTGCCCCAGGCTGGGGGCGCTCCAGGTCAGCAGTACGGTGACCGCCAGGGTGAGGACTCGCCGCAGCCGGCTCAAAACACAAAGTCCAGGGTGGCGGAGACCAGGGTGGCGCGGCCGTTCCAGCCCGGCTCCACCTCCCGCCACAGCATGGTTTCCTGGACCCGGCTGTGGTCCACCTGGAACTTCAGCGCCAGCTGGTCCGTGACGTCGTAGCGGGAGCCCAGGGTGACTGTGTGCTGGCCGGCACGGACCACCCCACCCAGGCTGGCCAGCTCACCAAGGGGGCCGCTGATGAATTCAGGTGGCAGGCCGGGTGCGTCGGTGGTGATATCCGCAATCGCCAGGGTGGCATAGGGTGTCCAGCGGCCGGCGCGGTAACCGAGGCTGACAAAGGCGTGCTGGGAGTCCGGGTAGCTGTAGCTCTCCTGGTCCACCGTGGTGTACATGAATTGGGTGGTGACAGGGCCCTTGTCGTACACCACCCCGGCGGACAGGAATTCGTAGACATTGCCCACGTCAAAGGCGCTGGCAATGGCGGCGAGGATCGGGTTGCCGCTGTGGGCCAGACCGTCGATCACCCCGCCGAGCTTGCCCTCCAGGGAGATGTCCAGGTCCAGCCGGGTGTAACCGAGGCGATAGTGCCAGCTGCCCTGCTGGTAGTTGAGGTGGCCGCCGCTCAGTTCGGAGCCGGTGACATCGAAGTAGCTGTCCTTGTCGATGGCCACCTTGTCGACGGTTCTGCCGGCAAACACCTTGGCCCAGGCCAGGCCACTCCCCAGGGGCTGGGTCACCACCAGGTCCGCGCCGTTCAGTTTGGACAGTTGCAGGTGGCCGAAGTACTCCACCGGAGGCCGCGCCCACAGGTAGGAATAGCCCACATCCCGGGAGTCCGCCAGCATATACACATCCCAGCCCAGGCGGCCGGCGCGAAGCTCGACAGTTTCGGAGGGCTGGAATTTGACAAAGCCCCAGGTCAGCTGGGGGGTGAATCTGCCCTCGTAGTTGTACTTGGCCACCACCTGGCCGGTGACCGACAGGGTCTCGGTGAGGGCGGCGCTGGCCTGGATGCCCAGTCGGGTGTCGCTGTTGCCGTCGAAGCCCCCCTTGGCGCCGGAGGGCTGGCTGATATCGCGAATATAGGCCGCCTTGTCGGTGCTGTTCCACATCAGCCCCAGGGTGCCGAACCCCTGTAGGGAAACCGGATGCTGGTCGCCCTCGGCCGCCAGCGGTCCGGCCCACGCCAGGGCCAGCGCCAGTAACCAGCGCGGGGCCTTTGCTGGACGGTAGATGGTTGGTTTCAACGGGCATCCCCCGGGTTTATGGGTCGCACAGAAAAATAGGGCGGGAGCAGATGCGGCGCTGGGCGAGTGTTGTTGTCCATTCCCCTTTGCCGTCACCGAGCGGCCGTCGCGGCGCTGCCCTTTTGTCATTGCCAGTGTACCCAACCCGTGCCCCCGGCGCACACCCGGCCGTCGCCGTATTTGTGCGCTGGTACCTTTGGCCTTCCCGGAAATTGTCACTGCGAGGCGTTCCGCGCCAGGGCAATCCAGGCGATCTTCGCAACCCGGCGCCAGGGGCGACCGGCCCTCAGTCGAACTCCAGGTTGTCCGCCACCCAGGCTGCGGCATTGGCGTAGACTTCGCCGTCCTCGCCGATCGCCAGGTAATCCGGGTGGCGAACCAGCAGCTCCCCCTCCCTGGTGGTGAGCACCGCCGCGACACCCTCCGGCACCTGCAGCAGGCGGCTGCGGGTGGCTTTGCGGTAGCGGCCCGGTGCCACTTGCCGATAGGTCCTGGCGAAGATGTCCTGCTTGATGGGATAGGATTCCCCCGAGGGTTGGCCGACAACCAGGTCCACCCCGGGCTCGGCGGTGAGTTCCCCCCAGGACAGGGTAAAGACCTCCCGGCCCCTGGGCTCGCGGACGGTTACCGTGCCCCGGCGGGACGCCGTTCTGGGGGTGCCCCAGGCGGGGGGGATGTCCCCCGCGTCGGCGATGGCGATCAGCTGTTCGGTCATTTCCGGGTCCCCAGTCCGCACTGGGTTCCAATCATATCAGCCCGTAGCCGAATGGCGCTGACTTCAGCTCAGCTGGGATAGGAGAAGGGGTTGCGAAGTACCACAAAGTCCCTACACATAAGTCAGATTCAAAGGCTATAGGGCGGTGGTGGCCGAGGGCAGAGGTTTCCAGCACCGGCACGAGTACA
>CAZWUP010000272.1:0-4169 GCA_964637045.1 uncultured Porticoccaceae bacterium
CGAACCGGCCCTGGAGAAGGGCGGGGATTTTTTCACTGCCACCTGGTTCCCCGGACTGCGCCTCAACGTGGCCGAGAACCTGCTGGCCGCCGACCCCGGCCGCTGCGCCCTGGTGGGGATCCTCGAAAACGGCACCCGGGAAGAGCTCAGCTACGGCCAGCTGCGGGCGTCGGTGCTGGCGGTGGCGTCCCGCCTGCGGGCACTGGGGGTGACCCCCGGGGACCGGGTGGCGGGCCTGCTGCCCAATATCGCCGCCACCGCCATCGCCGCCCTGGCGGCCACCGCCATTGGCGCGGTGTGGACCAGCTGCTCGCCGGATTTTGGCGTCAGCGGCGTGGTCGACCGCTTCGGCCAGACCGAGCCCAGGGTATTGATCAGCTGCACATCCTACCTCTACAACGGCAAGCGCCACCACCTGGGGGACCGGGTGGCGGAGATCTGCGCCCGCCTGCCCTCCCTGGCGGCAGTGATTCTGGTGCCCCTGCCCGGGGACGAGCCGGAGCCAAGTGTTCGGCCACCCCTGGCCACCGCCCTGAGCTGGGGGGAGTGCCTGGCCACCCCGGTGGCGGAGGACATGGCCTTCACCCGGCTGCCCTTCGCCCACCCCCTGTACATCCTCTACTCGTCCGGCACCACCGGCGCCCCCAAGTGTATCGTCCACGGTGCCGGCGGCACCCTGCTCCAGCACGCCAAGGAATACCTGCTGCACTTCGACGTCCACCCCGAGGACCGTTTTTTCTACTACACCACCTGCGGCTGGACCATGTGGAACATTCTTCTCAGCAGCCTGGTCACCGGCTGCACCGCCGTGCTCTACGACGGCTCGCCCTTTTATCCCCACAGCGCGGCCCTCCTCGACCTGGTGGACCGGGAGCGCATCAGCCACTTCGGGGTCAGTGCCAAATACCTGGTGGCCCTGGCAAAGGCCGGCCTGGAACCGGCCCGCAGCCACCGCCTCGACAGTCTGAAAACCCTGCTGTCCACCGGCTCGCCCCTGTCCGCAGAGAGCTTCAGGTACGTCTATTCGGCCATCAAGGGGGATGTCTGCCTGTCCTCCATCTGCGGTGGCACCGACATCATCTCAGCCTTTGTCAACGGCTCCCCCACCCTGCCGGTGTACGCTGGAGAATTGCAGTGCAAGGGCCTGGGCATGGCGGTGGATATCTGGGACGAGACCGGCCACAGCGTGAGCGGGCAGAAGGGGGAGCTGGTGTGCACCCAGCCCTTTCCCTCCGCGCCCCTGGGTTTTTGGCGGGACAGCTCCGGGGAGCGCTACCGGAAGGCCTACTTTTCCCGCTTTCCCGGAGTCTGGGCCCAGGGGGATTTTGGCGAGATCACCGCCAGTGGCGGCTTTGTCATCCACGGCCGCAGCGATGCCGTACTCAACCCCGGCGGGGTGCGCATCGGCACTGCGGAAATCTATCGTCAGGTGGAAAAAATCCCCGAGGTGGTGGATGCCGTGTGCATCGGCCAACACTGGCAGGACGATGTGCGGGTGGTGCTTTTTGTGGTACTGCGGGATGGGGTAGAGCTGGACGAGGGCCTGGCGGGCGGGATTCGCGCGCAAATTCGCGCCGACACCACCCCTCGCCATGTGCCGGCAAAAATCATCCAGGTTGCCGATATCCCCCGCACCAAGACCGGCAAGATCGCCGAACTGGCGGTGCGGGACATGGTTCACGGCCGGGCGGCGACCAACACCGCCGCCCTGGCCAACCCGGAATCACTCGCCCTGTTCGCCAACCTTCCCGACCTGCAGGGCTGATGCCCGCCCACCGCCGGGTTCACCGGCGGCGGGGCACCCTCACTGAAACAACCTCAGCACACTGGAAAAGTCCTTGCTCCCCAGCTCCCGGTCGCTGTGCTTGAGCATGGCGTACAGGCTTTGAGCCAGGGCCCCCATGGGCACCGCGGACTCGGAGGTCTTGGCGGTTTCCAGAGCCAGGCCCAGGTCCTTGAGCATCAGGTTGACCATAAAGCCACCCTCGTAGCCCTTGCTGGCGGGCACATTGGCCATGACACCGGGATAGGGGTTGTACTTTTCCAGGGACCAGTTGCAACCGGAGCTTTTCAGCATGATGTCGGACAGCACCCTGGGGTCGAGGCCGTTGTTGACCCCCATCTGCAGGGCTTCGGCGGTGCCGATCATATGCACCGCGAGCAGCATGTTGTTGCAGATCTTGGCCACCGAGCCGGCGCCGTGATCCCCGGCGTGGAAGACGTTGGCGCCCATGGCGCCGAGCACCGGGCGGGCGCGGTCCACATCGGCGCCGTCGCCGCCGCACATAAAGGACAGGGTCCCCGCGGCGGCGGCCGCCGTGCCGCCGGATACCGGGGCGTCGATAAAACGCAGGCCGCGTTCCCCCGCGGCCTTGGCCACCCGGCGGGAGTCGTCGGGGGAGACCGTGGAGCAGTCAATGATCAGGGCCCTGGCGGGAATGCTGTCCAGCAGCCCCTGGGCAACCATCACCGCCTCGACGATGGGGCCGGAGGGCAACATGGTGACGACAAAATCCGCACCCACGACCGCGGCGTGGGGGTCGCCGGAGGTGGCGCAGCCGGCCTCCGCGGCTCGGATCAAGGCCTGCTCGGAGAGGTCGAAGGCGGTGACGGCAAAACCTTTGCCGGCAAGATTGGCGGCCATGGGGCCACCCATATTGCCGAGGCCGATAAATGCGACTTGGTGGGACATGGTGGGGCTCCTCAGTCAGTTTTTTGTTTCACGTTTCACGTTTCACGTTGCACGTTGCACGTTGCACGTTGCACGTGGGTGCCACCTGCGATAACGGCGCCGTGACCAGGCGCCTCGGTGCAGATAGATCGGCTGTCGGTGGCGTTGCTGCCTTCACGTGCAACGTGCAACTCAACAACCGTCCCGGCACTTACAAATCCGCCAGTGGATGGGGTTGATCACCCCAGGGCGGCGCAAAGTGCTGGGCGACGAAATCCGCCGTCACCTCCGCCAGGGTCGCCGGCACGAAGCTGGGGTTGCGGTCCTTGTCCACCAGCAGGGCGCGCACCCCCTCGTGGAAATTGTCGAAGCGCATGCAGTTGGCGGAGACAATCAGCTCCATCTGGAACACTTCCCGCAGGGACAGGTGCAGGGCGCGGCGCAGCTGTTCGTGAATCACCCGCACCGTGGTCGGGCAGCCGTTGGCCAGGGTTTTGGCGGCGGCGGCAAGCCAGGCGTCATCCCCTTTATAAGCGGTGATATGGGCGACGATATCGTCGAGGCCGTCGCCGTCGGTCATGCCCTGGATAATGTCGTAGTGTTCGCGAACCACGGACACCGGCGGCGCGCCGGCGCCCTGTTCCAGGTCGCGAAGGATATGGCTGAGCTGGCCGCCGTGGCGGCCCGGCTCCGCCCAGGGGGTGGCCTTGAGGGTGGCGACAAGGTCATCCCACTGGCGGTGCTGGAGAAAGCGGTCCGCCAGACCCAGATAGAGGGTATCGCCGGCATTGATGCTGGCGCCGGTGAGGGCCAGGAACAGGCCGGTGCGACCTGGCATGTGATTGAGGAACCAGGAGCCGCCCACGTCCGGATACAGGCCGATGGTCACCTCCGGCATGGCGAGGCGGGTTTCCGCCGTCACCACCCGGTGGCTGGCGCCGGCCAGCAACCCCAGGCCACCCCCCATCACCACCCCGTGACCCCACACCAGAATGGGCTTGGTGTAGGTGTGAATCAGGTAGTCGAGGCGGTATTCCCGTTCGAAGAAGACAGCGGCGGCGCCATCCCCGGCCAGGGCGGAGTCCCGCAGCTTTACCACATCGCCGCCGGCGCACAGGGCGCGGTCACCGCTGCCCCGCAACACCACGCAGGCGATACTGGGATCGTCCTGCCAGGCCCGCAATTGAGGGGTGAGCAGGTCCACCATGGCCAGGGTCAGGGAGTTGAGGGACTTGGGGGCGTTGAGGGTGGCCAGGCCGATGTTATAGCCGTTGCCGGACGGCAGGGTTTCCAGCACTACGGGAAGGTCAGTCGTTGTGGACATGGTTGTTCCTTTTATTTTGAGTTGCACGTTGCACGTGGCTGCCAACTGCGAACACGGTGTTTTGACGATGCACCACAGCGGAGATGGATCGGTAGCCCGCGGCCACTGGTGCTCTTACGTGCAACCTGCAACCTGCAACCTGCAACCTGCAACCTGCAACCTGCAACCTGCAAC
>CAZWUP010000273.1:0-4153 GCA_964637045.1 uncultured Porticoccaceae bacterium
AGCGCTTCATGACCAGGTTCCACCACCTAGCGGAACTGGCGCCGCGGGACATCGTGGCGCGGGCCATCGACCACGAGATGAAGCGCCTGGGGGTGGACTGTGTGTACCTGGATATCACCCACAAGCCCGCCGAGTTTATCGACAACCACTTCCCTACGGTAAAAAGTGAATGCCTGAAGTACGGCATTGATATCACCCGGGATCTGGTGCCCGTGGTGCCCGCAGCACACTACACCTGCGGCGGCGTCCTGGTGGACCTCAATGGCTGCACCGATCTGAAGAATCTCTACGCCATTGGCGAGACCGCCTGCACCGGCCTTCACGGGGCCAACCGCATGGCCAGCAACTCACTGCTGGAGTGCCTGGTGTTCGCCTGGTCGGCGTCCGAGCACATCGACCGGGTCATGGACACCATTCCCGAGCCGGCGGAAGTCAGCCCCTGGGACGAGTCGCGGGTGACCCACTCCGACGAAGACGTGGTCATCTCCCACAACTGGGACGAGTTGCGGCGCTTTATGTGGGACTATGTCGGCATCGTGCGCACCGGCAAGCGCCTGCAGCGGGCCGAGCATCGGATTCGCATGCTCAAGAAGGAAATTCACGAGTACTACAGCAACTACAAGATCAGCAGGGATCTGCTGGAGCTGCGCAACCTGGCCCTGGTGGCGGAGCTGATCATCCGCTCTGCGATGGAGCGCCGCGAGAGCCGGGGCCTGCACTTCACCCTGGACTATCCGGAAACCTCACCTGTGGCCAGGGACACCATCCTGGTGCCCGTCAACTTTGCCGCCCAGGACACCATCGTCAAGCACCCCTGATCCGCGGCGGGTCGCCCGCGCGACACTGTGGAGCCGGCGCCAGTGATCGGCTGAGCAGCAGGCGCGCACCAGAGCCACAGGCACACCCCGGCGCTGCCCTCGAAAGGCAACGGTCACCACCACCAGCCACGGGGATAGATAGACAAAGCCGCAGCTGACGGCCACCGGCTGCTGCCCCGGGCTCTCCAGGGTCCAGCCTCCCGGACCCAGCACCAATTCCCTGTCCCGCTGGTTGCCGAGGGTGCGCAGACGCCACCACAGACTGGCCAGCAGCGCCGCCGCCAGCCCCAGGGGGACCAGCCAGTGGCCAAAGGTCAAGCCGGCGCCGGCGAGGCCCACCACCCCCAGGGCCGCCAACCCGTGGAGGCCCAGCGCGATGGCCATCTGGCCGGCCCCGGGACGGCAGCGGATATCACACCAACTGCTGCCTGGTGTCGCGGATAATCTGGACAATTTTCAACAACTCCGGGGCCTCCGGGTTTTCCCGCCGCAAAAACCACTTGAACATATCCTGATCCTCACACTCCAACAGCAGCTGGAAGCGGCGCTGGTCGTCCTCCTCCAAGGTGGGATAGATCTGTTCGAGGAAGGGCAGCAGGATCAGGTCCAGCTCCAGCATACCCCGGCGACAGGCCCAGAAAAGACGGTTTCTCTCCATTTTCACCACAACCCAGACTAAAGTGTGGGGGTATTGTAGTGATAACATTGACGCTTTGACAGAACAGCGGAACCCCATGACTTCCCCCTACAGCTTTCTCAACGAGCCCCACCCAACCAGCGCCGACGGCGAACAGCGCACCGATTTTCGCCAGCTGGCAACCCGGGCCACGGCAACCCCGCTGAGCCCCCTGGGGATCCTCCAGGTCAGCGGCCCGGACACGGATAAACTCCTGCAGCGACAGCTCACCTGTGATATCAACCTGCTTACCCCTGGCACCTCCCTTCCCGGCGCCCTGTGCGAGATCAAGGGCCGGATGATCACCAGCTTTACCGGCCTGCGCCCGCAAGGGGACACCGTGCTCCTGGTGATGGCCCGGGAGCTGGTGGCGATCACCCTGGAAACCCTGAAAAAGTACGCGGCGTTCTACAAGGCCAAGCTTGCCGAGGTCACCTCGGAATACTGCATTTTTGGCCTCAACAACATCCCTCCCGACAGCCTGGGAGCCGCCAGCCAGGGCGGCCTGGTGGCGGCGGTGTCCCCTGCGAGACAACTGTTGCTGTGCCCCGCCGCGGAGGGCGAGAGCTGCTGGCGACAGCTGACCGCAGTGGCCGAGCCGGCGACCACCGCCTTTTGGGACTATCTCGCCATCGCCGAGGGGCTGGGGGAGGTGCGCCCGGAAACCAGCGGCGAGTTTATCCCCCAGATGCTCAACTTCCAGCACACCGGGGCGGTGAGCTTTCGCAAAGGCTGCTACACCGGCCAGGAAATCGTCGCCCGCATGCAGTACCTGGGCAAACTCAAGCGGCGGCTGTACCACCTGCGCGCCACCGCCGCTGCAGCGCCGCCACCGGGCACCGAGATCCGCCTGGGGGACACCGGCGTCGGCACTCTGGTACTGGCCTGCATGGCGGACACCAGCACCCTGGAAATGCTGGCGGTGCTGACCGCAGAGGGGGCTGCCGCCGACCGCCTCGCCATTGGCGGCACTGAACTCGGCATCGAGACCATTCCCCTGCCCTACCAGGACAAACTCAGCGAGGGGTCGAGCTGAATGCCCGGTGAGCCCTGGATGCTGTGGCTCGGCATCATCTCGATAGTGGCATTTTTCCTGAGCCTGGCGACACTGCCCTGGCTGGTGGGTATGATTCCGGAGGACTATTTCTGCCACCGCAGGCGCAAGCCGGCGAGCTGGGAACGGGAACACCCTGTGGTCAGAATTACCCTGCTGGCGCTGAAAAACCTGCTGGGCTGGGCACTGCTCGCCGGGGGATTTATCATGTTGTTCATCCCCGGTCAGGGCCTGCTGACCATGGCCATGGGTCTGGTGCTGATGGACTACCCGGGCAAATTCGCCCTGGAGCGCCGGATCGTGGCCATCAAGCCCGTCTACCGGGGCCTCAACTGGCTGCGCCGCAGACGGGGCATGCCACCACTGCTGGTGGATGACTGATCCCGCGGCCCACCCGGGCTGTCGCCGCCGTGGCGGCAAACCGCCAAGGGGCGGCCAGTGGTGTGTCGCCGAACTCGTCGCGGCGGTGGTTGCCGCCAATCCCCACAAGGCACGTCACTTCCAGATCTCCGGGGTCACCACCAGGGTGCGCTGGGCGTCGCTGACCCACACCTGGCCGTCCTGGATGGTGACCTGCAGGTCCATGGAGCGGGCGATCATCGCCGCCAGGGCCTCGGTGGCCTCCTGGGGAAGAAAGACTACCGCGAGGTTCTCGAAGCGGGCCAGTTTGTTGCGCTGCTTTTCCCACCACACTTGAGCCGTGCGCTGGCCATAGCACACCAGGGTGACCCGGTCCGCGCGGTTGCTGCCCTTGCGCAACCTGGATTCATCCGGAGTCCCCAGCTCGATCCAGTGGGTGATGTGGTCGGTCAAATCCTTGTCCCACAGGTCGGGCTCGTCATCGGTGCTGATGCCCTTGGTAAACGCCAGGGTATCGCTGGCAAAGAGGGCAAAGGTCAGCAGACGCACCATCAGCCGCTCCTCGGTTTCCGATGGGTGGCAGGCCAGGGTCAGGGAGTGGCCGCCATAGTAACCCCGATCCATATCGGCGATATTGAGGTGAGCCTTGAAGATGGTTGACTTGAGTGCCATGGGATCAGTGCCTGGTGGATGCGGACTTATTCGGAGAGGGCCAGCCAGCACGTTAGGGTTCTGGCGGTAAATGCGTCCCCCTCCCCCTGACAGTAGCTCAAGCGAATCTCCATCTCGACATCGCCGCCCCCTGCCACCTCGAAGGCGCTGGCGTCAAAACTGATGCCCAGGGCGGGATCCGGGTTGCTCGACAAGCCGTAGCCCTCCCGGGGGAACAGCCCCAGCAGCTGATTGAAACTGCCGCTGGCATTGCTGTCGTGGTACGCCAGAATCCCGTAGCGGCCGGCGGGCAGGTCTCGCACGGAGAGGGTCACCGCCCCCTCCCGGGCCAGGGTTTCCTGCACGGTCACCGCTTTCTTCTCCTTGCCAAAGGTCTTCTGGTCCCGGTACAGGGCGAGGCGAACGCGGCCCTCGCTGGATTTGATACCGCTTACGGTAATCGTCAAATCGCTGGTCCCGGCGAAGGCGCCGGTGGCCAGCAGGCAACAGAGTAAGGGGGTCAAAAACCTGGTGTTCATCGTCAATTCCTGGTTGATTGTCTGGTGTCGATCTTCTATTAACCCGGCGACAAAA
>CAZWUP010000274.1:0-4145 GCA_964637045.1 uncultured Porticoccaceae bacterium
CGCGGCGGACGCGCCGGAAATTGATGGCCAGATTTTTCTCGACCACCAGACCCACCTCAAGCCCGGGGATATGGTCCGGGCCGTGGTGGAGGATGCGGATGAGTATGATTTGTGGGGGCGGCTTTTGAAATAAGGGCCGTACTATTGCTGTCCCACAGTTGTTCGGGTAACCACTGGTAACTGCAGCGCTGCGTTGAGTTTTCCTGAGGGGGCTCCAGATAGTTGTGGGACAGCGATGGGGTTACACCCACAAAAACGGGCACCTCAGGGTGCCCGTTTTTGTGGGTGACAGATAGCAAAACTGCTTGCACATACCTATACAATAGTGTACAACTACAGCTATACAAAACTGTACACCATAGGTGCCCTATGAAAGCCGACAGCTTTCTCCCCGATGTAACCGACGAGCAAAACCTGTTCCCCATCAGCACCGTGGCGGATTCCACCGGGGTGCCCACCGTGACCTTGCGGGCCTGGGAGCGGCGCTACGACTTCCTCAAGCCCCATCGCACCGCCAAGGGCCACCGCCTGTACAGCATGGAGCAGATCGCCCTGGTGCGGCGGGTGACGGCGCTGATCGAGTCCGGCATTCCGGTGGGCCGGGTGGGGGATCTGATCCGCCAGGAGCAGTTGATTGCCGCACAGCCTGTCCAGGCCAACACTGACAACTGGCAGCTGGCCCAGGAGGAGATGCTGGCGGCGGTGGTGGACTTCGACGAGGGCCGCCTCGACCAGATTTACGAGAGCCTGCTCAGCCGGTTCTCCGATGCCCGGGTCACCCAGGAGTTGATTATTCCCCTGCTGTACCGCCTGGGGGAGTCCTGGCGCGCCGGGGAAACCGGCGTTGCCGAGGAGCACTTTTTCTCCCTCTATATCCGCAACAAGCTGGGCTCCCGCTGGCACCACGGCCAGCGCTCGCTGGTCGGCCGCCGCCTGGTGGTGTCCTGCATGCCGGGGGACAGGCACGAGTACGGCCTGTTGTTTTTCGCCCTGGTGGCCAGAAACCGGGGTTTTGACCCCATTCTGCTGGGTGCGGACATGCCCCTCAACGAAATCCCCAAGGTGGTGACCAAGACCCGCGCCGCGGCGGTGGTGCTGTCCTGCACCATTCAGCCCGGTTGGCAGGTGGTGGAGCGGGACCTCAAGGCGCTGGCCAAGGCCCTCGCCGTGCCCTTGTTTATCGGTGGCGCCGGCACCTGTGACAGCGAGACCGCCCTTGCCGGTGTCGGCGCCATTCCCGTCGGTGCCGAGCTGGTGACAGGGGCCGAAACCATTTACCGCAACGTCGTCGGGGAGCACTGAGATGGACAAGGTGATGGCCGATATCATGGCTGTGATGACCCGGGCCACGGAGCGGGGTCTGGTGCCCGACCCCCTCAGTCGCGCTGGCATCAGAAATCTGCTCACCCAGCGCCTCGCCAGCCTCCCCGCAGGGGTGCAGGAGCTGTCCGCCTACACCCGGGACCTGGTGGCCGCCATGGACGCCTCCCCGGTGGCGCTGTGCACCGAGGAAGCTAACGCCCAGCACTACGAGGTGCCCGCGGACTATTTCGCCACGGTCCTCGGACCCAACCGCAAGTACAGCTGCTGCTATTGGGGCGCCGAAACCCGAGACCTGGCCGCTGCCGAGGCCGCCGCCCTGGCCATCACCTGCCGGCGGGCGGGAATCGCCGACGGCCAGCGCATTCTCGAATTGGGTTGTGGCTGGGGCTCCCTGTCCCTGTGGATGGCCAGCCACTACCCGGGGGCCAGGATTACCGCGGTGTCCAACTCCACCTCCCAAAAGCAGTGGATTGACAGCCAGGCCCGGCAGCGGGGACTGGTCAATCTGGAGGTGGTCACCGCGGATATGAACCACTTCGACTGCCATGGCGGCTACGACCGGGTGGTGTCGGTGGAGATGTTCGAGCACATGCGCAACTGGCGGCAGCTGACCGCCCGAGTGGCCGGCTGGTTGCGGGGCGGTGGCAAGCTGTTTATCCATGTGTTCTGCCACCGCAGCACCCCCTACTTTTTCGAGACCGGTGACCCCAACGACTGGATGAGCCGCCACTTCTTCAGCGGTGGCCTGATGCCCAGTGCCGACCTGCCCCTGCGCTTCCAGGACCAGCTGGTGCTCGAGGACCAGTGGCTGTGGAGCGGCGAGCACTACGCCAAAACCCTCGCCGCCTGGCTGGTGAACCACGATCGCGACAAGGACCAGGTGATGGCCCTGTTCAGGGACGTCTACGGCGACCATGCCCAGCTGTGGTTTGTGCGCTGGCGGTTGTTCTACCTGGCCTGCGAGGAGTTGTTCCGCTTCAATGGGGGCAACGAGTGGTTTGTCGGCCACTACCTGTTCGCCAGGCGGGAGTTGGCCCATGATTAAGGGTAGGCACTGGCCAAAGATCGTCAACGTGGTGCAGTTCCAGCTGGGCTGGTTTGCCCTGGTGTTGGGGGTGGCCTGGGGCTATCCGGTGGCGGGCATGGCCGTCGCCTGTGTACTGTTGGCCTGCCATCTCTACGGCTATGGAAGCCGTGGCGAGCTTGTGCTGCTGGCAGCAGTGGGGCTGCTGGGGTGGTTGTGGGAGTCGGTGCTGTACACCCTCGGCCTGCTGGTCCATCCCCACTGGCCGCCGGAAGTGTTGGTGGCTCCCCTGTGGATGGCGGTGCTGTGGCTCAATTTTGCCAGCACCCTCAACCACTCCCTGGCCTGGCTCAAGGATCAGCCAGTGTTGGCCTGCCTGTTTGGCGCCAGCGGCGGGCCTTTGGCCTTCTGGGCGGGGGCCAAGCTGGGGGCCGTCAGCTTCAGCGATGAGCTGGTGGCGCTGGTGGTGCTGAGTGGGGCCTGGGCCGTGCTGATGCCCCTGGTGATGATGCTCAGCGTGCGCCTTTGTGGCGGGGGCGGCCAGGCCGCGGCGACCGTGGGAGAGCCGATATGAATGACCTACTGCAAGTGTTGCTGGCCAATATCGTGCTCACCAGCCTGGTGTGGCTCCTGGCCACCTGGCGCCGGGATGTCAGCCTGATCGACCTGGTCTGGCCGCTGTTGTTTGTATTGGCAGCCTGGATCTGGTTTGACCCCGCTACCACCAACCTCAGCCACTGGCTGGTGCTGCTGCTGGTGATGGCCTGGGGCGCTCGCCTCCATATCCACCTCGCCCGCCGCAACCTGGGCCATGGGGAAGACCGCCGCTACCAGGAAATTCGCGCCAACCATTCCCCGGGATTTTGGTGGAAGAGTTATTTCATCGTCTTTCTGCTGCAGGGGGTGTTGGCCTGGATCGCCAGCCTGGCCATTTACGGCGCCCTGACCTCGGCCCAGAGCAATCCCTGGTTTGCCTTTCCCGGTCTGCTTCTGGCCCTTGGCGGTTTGGTCTACGAAGCCGTGGCCGATCGCCAGCTGGAGCGTTTCAAGGCGGCCCCAGAAAGCGCCGGCCAAGTAATGGATACGGGTCTGTGGCGGCTCTCCCGGCACCCCAATTATTTTGGTGAGTGCTGCTTCTGGTGGGGCATTTATATTGCCGCACTGCCCACCGGCTGGTGGACCCTGGTGGCCCCGCTGTTGGTGACCCTGCTGCTGTTGCGGGTCTCCGGGGTCAGCCTGCTGGAAAAGGATATCGGCGAGCGGCGCCCGGCGTACCGGCGCTATATCCAGGATACCCCGGCCTTTGTTCCCGATTTTTCCCGACTTCTGTGAGGTTGATGCCGTGACCAGAGTTATTTTGCTCTCACTTTGCCTGCTGGCGCTGAATCCGGCCCTGGCAAGCACCGTACCCGCCGATTACCACTTTGACGTCTATCTGGACGACAAGCCCATCGGCACCCACAGTTTTGTTTTTGACGCCGCCGGCGACGGCTACCGGCTTACCAGTACTGCCAGCTACCAGGTGAAATTTCTCTTTGTCACCGCCTATCAATACCGCCATGAATCCACCGAGCAGTGGCGGGGGGACTGTCTGCGCAGCATCGACTCCACCACCGACGACAACGGTGACAGCTACCGGGTGGAAGGGGACGCCCCGGCAATCCGGGTCAACGGCGAGCCCACCCCGGTGGCGCCCGCCGGGGTGCTTCCCTCGGTGGGGAGCATGGTGGAGGCGTCCATCAGTCTGCCCTGAGGACGCGCCAGGCGGCCCATTCGTTCCCGGCGCTGAGGCCAGCGC
>CAZWUP010000275.1:0-4126 GCA_964637045.1 uncultured Porticoccaceae bacterium
GGCGATCTATGCGGTAGTGGCTCTTTCCCTGGCCATCTTTTCCTACAACAAGGGTCTGCCTCTCACGGTAAGGTCCATTTTCTACCCGCTGCTGGGGGAGCGGGTGTGGGGCTGGCCCGGCCATCTGATCGATATCCTGGCGGTGTTTGCAACCCTGTTCGGGCTGGCCACGTCGCTGGGTATCGGCGCCCAGCAGGCCGCCTCGGGACTGCACCACCTGTTTGGCATCAGCGACGGCAATACCACCCTGGTGTTACTGATCGCCGTGATCAGTGCGATCGCGATCGTCTCCATCGTCGCCGGGGTTGACAAGGGGGTGAAACGGCTGTCGGAAATCAACATGGTGCTGGCTTTCGTGCTGTTGATGTTCGTTGTCATTGTGGGGCCCACCCTGCTGATAGCCACCGGCTTTTTTGCCAATCTGGGCAGCTATCTGGTGGAGCTGCCCTTTCTGGCCAACCCCTTCGGCCGCGAAGACGCCAACTTCAGTCAGGGCTGGACCACCTTCTACTGGGCCTGGTGGATCAGCTGGTCGCCTTTTGTGGGCATGTTCATTGCCCGCGTCAGTCGCGGGCGCAGCGTGCGGGAGTTTCTGATCTCTGTGATGCTGATTCCCTCCACGGTTTCAGTGTTTTGGATGACAGCCTTTGGCACCTCGGCGATCGCTCAATTGCAGGCCGGTTATGAGGGTGCGGCCAGTGCGGATTTGTCGCTCCAGCTGTTTATGATGCTGGAGCAACTGCCCCTGGCGGAAATCACCTCGTTTGTGGGCATTATCCTTGTCCTCGTCTTTTTTATTACGTCCTCGGATTCCGGCTCCCTGGTGATCGATACCATCACCGCCGGTGGCAAGATCGATGCCCCCAAGCCCCAGCGGGTGTTCTGGGGCTTTATCGAAGGCGCCATTGCCATCGCCCTGTTGCTGGGGGGCGGGTTGGCCGCGCTGCAGGCCGCGGCGGTTTCGGCCGGGCTGCCCTTTACCCTGGTGCTGCTGGTGGGGTGCTACGCGATTATTCGCGGCCTGATGAGCGAACCACGCTCCTGATGGTTTTATTGTTCACCGACAGGTTCAGTCCCAGAGTTTGCCGACTGGCGCCTGGTGGGAGTAATGGCGCGCCACCTGTGCCATAAACAGTTCCGCCGTGGCCACCGCGTCGACCTTGGCGTGGTGGGATGAGTAGGCCGGCAGACCGTAGCGCTGGCGGCTGTCGCCAAGGCGTATCGACGCCGGTCGCATACCCAGCCAGTGCCTGACTTTTTTTGACCAGGTCTCCCGTTCCCAGCGCGCCTCGATGGCCATGGTGTCGATGAGGGGGAACAGGCAGTGCTCGCTCCACAGGCGGGTGGCTGCCAGGTCCAGGAAGGGTCGCTCGATGGCGCGGTAGTGCACCACCACCACACGGCCGGTCAAGTGCCCGATCAACTCATCGATTATCTGTTCCAGTGGCGGCGCCTGTGCCACCTGGGAATGGGTGATGCGATGCAGGGCAATGGATTCTTCCGTCAGTGGCTCCGAGGGCCTGACTACCTGATAGTAACCCTCGGCGGGGCGAATCCCGGCGAGGGTAAAAGGCACCAGGCCGACGCTGAGAATCTCGTGGCGGTGCGGGTCCAGTCCCGTGGTCTCAAAATCCAGAGCCACCAGTGGCAGCTCGTCAAGCGGCGTATCCGCCGGGGGGATACCGGCGGCATAAAAGCCCTTGAGTACCGGTGTGCGACAAACCCCTGCCTGTTGTGCGAGATAACTTTCCCACTGTGCCGCCCGGGAGTAGTCGGGTTTCTTGCCAGCCATCTAACGCCCCGGACTGGGATAGCGGAAGCGCATGAAATTCTGCGCGTTGCTCAGCACCTGAAAAGCCTCCTTGAGGTTGTGGCGCGCAGCGGAGTCGATCTCGTCCGGCTCGACTGCATTGTCCACCGTCTGGTCGTTTTTCAGCTCAAAAGCCTGGTGACGCATGCGCACCAGGGCCATGAACTCCAGTGCGTAACGCAACTTGTCGACCTGTCCCGCCGGCAGAATCCCGGACTGGTCGATGTCCCTCAAGCGCTCCGGGTTGTTTTGTGCACGGGAGCCGGCGGCCAGGGCATGGACCCGGATCAGATCAGTCATCGGGGCAACCCCCCGTCTTTTGATATTGATCACCTTGTGGTGCCGGCCGTCCTGCTCCATCACAAAGGTGCGAAAGAAACCCAGGGGCGGCCTGCGGCTGAGGGCGTTGCGCGCCAGGGCCGCCAGAAACCGCGGGCTGTTGCGCGCCCGGGCCACTATCAGGTCCTGCAATTCCTCGACAAACCGCTCTTCGCCAAAGACGGCGTCGAGGTCGAAAAAGATGGAACTGTGCAACAGCCGAGTCGGGTCCGGCTCGGCAATCCACTGCTCGAAATAGCGCTTCCACTGGGCCAGGGGCTGGCGCCACTCCCTGTTGGTCGCCATGATGTCGCCCTTGCAGTAGGGGTAGCCGCAGGCATTCAAGCCGTCACTGACCTGTTTTGCCAGGGCTTCGAACCAGGGGTCATGTTGTGCCGGATCGAAACTGTCGTGCAGGACCAGGGCATTGTCCTGGTCGGTAATCACCGACTGATCGCTTCTCGCCAATGAGCCATGCACCATAAAGCAGTAGGGCACCGGCGGTGGCCCCAGTTGCGCTTCCGCCAGCTCGATGATGCGGCGCATCAGGCTGCGGCTGATGCTGGACATGGCGTCGCCGATCATCTGCGCGCTTGAACCGGCGTCCACCAGGCGCACAAAGGCGGCACGAATTTCCGGCACCAGCCGTGACAGGTCACGCACCGTGCTGCGATTGAAAATATTGCTGACCAGGTAGAGGCTGCTGTTGGTTTCGTAGCGCACAATATCCGACAGATGCACCACCCCTACCGGGCGGCGGCGGTGCAGTACCGGCAGGCGCTGGATGTGATTGCGCAACATGGTGAGCATGGCTTCGTTGACCGACTCGTCCGACTGGATGGCCACCAGCCGGCGGCGGGTCAACTCACCGACGGCCGTGTCCGGTGGCGCACCGGCAGCGACCACCTGGATGCGCAGATCCTCGTCGGTCACCATGCCCGCCAGCCGCCATTGCCGGCCGGTCTCATCACTGAACACCTCGTCCGAGTCCTGCCCCTCTGCCGGTTCCACCAACAGCACCGAGGAAACGGCCCTGTCTGTCATCAGGCGGGCTGCCTCCTGTACGGTGGCAGAGGTTTCGATCATCACCGGCAAGCGGCTGATCAGCTTGCGGATGCGGGTAGTGAGCATATCGTTTTCGCGGCGGGTCTGGTCGACAGTGCTTTTCAGGCGCGAACCGGACAACTCGACGAAATCGGCAAAATTCTCGTCCTGTTCACAGAGTCGATCAAAGACCTCCTCCGGGATGCGATACAGCAGCGTGTCCTCGATGGCTCGCACTGGATAGCGCACCCGGCGCTGGCGCAGCAGGCCAAGCTGGCCGAAAATATCCCCTTCTTCCAGCCGGTTGTAGAGCTCGCCATTGCGCCGGTAGACTTCCACCGCGCCGCTGCGAATATAGGGCAAAGCGTGGATTGGCTGATCCTGTTCCAGAATAGAACTGCCCGCTTTGTAATAGGCGATCTCTACCGAAGTCGCCACCTCCTCCAGCAACGCCTCCGGCAAGCCGTCAAAAGGGGAAAACTGGGCCAAATGTTCACGAATCTCCCGAATTTCCGCTTCCACGATGCCCTCCGCCTGATAGGTCCCCGTTTATTCACGTGGCCGCGCGAACCCTGGGTCTTGCCGGAACTGAACACCGGGCTCTGGGCCATCAATGCCGCTTTGTCCCCGGGAGCATAATATAAATCGCCCCGGGGGTCTCATTGGTTTGGGGTCGAAAGGCGCGGTTTTGTCAAACAACCCAGAGCCGCTTTCATCGAGGCAGGGGTGCTGTCCTTGGTCCAGTCTGCCAGGGCCGCCCTGGGGGTCGGGGGGAACAACTGGCGGTCGATGGCCCACGATCCTTTGGTGGGCACCGGCATTCCACTGCCTCAACGGCGAAGGGCGGCAAGCAAAGAGTGAATGGATTTATCTAGTCCTCTTTCAATTTGATACTGCCTTATGCTCCGGTTCTATTGTAGGAGCCCGGCACCCAGGGCACTCGCTCCGCTCGCG
>CAZWUP010000276.1:0-4105 GCA_964637045.1 uncultured Porticoccaceae bacterium
ACGGCCAGGGGCTGGGCATCCGCCACCGCCAGGTCCTCGAAGTTGACCGCCAGGTTGTCGACCCTCAGCTGCGCCAGGCTCAGTTGCCAGTCCGCGGCCGGGGTCTGGGGTTCGCCCCTATCCTGGCTGGCGCCGACGTCGGGCGAGGCTTGGTCGGGCGTCACCAGCAGGTGTTGAAGGTTGAGGCTGTTGTCCGCCAGGCGCTGGAGATTCAGGGTGGCATCGGCGAGGCTGACGCTGGTCAGGGCCAGGCGCCTGCCGGACCAGTGAAACTGCTCGCCGGAGACGGTCAGGGCGCCGGCGTCCGCCAGGGCGGCCCCCGAGTCCTTGGCCACCAGGGACAGTTGGGATACCTCGGCCTCGATAGCGGTCAGCACCAGTTCCAGGCCGTCGCCACCCCGGGCAAGGGTGTAGTTCAGGCCACTTTGGAGATGGCCGCTGGCCACCCGGAAATTCACCAGGTCGCTGAAATAGCGGTAGACCACCGGCAGCAGGGGGCCGTTGAGGGCGATGGAGCCGGTGACGGACAGGGGGTTGAGCTGCTGGGCGCCGGTGATGGTCAGGGCGACATCCTTCTCCATCAGCACCGTCAGCTTGTTGGCGCCACTGAGGCCGGGCACGGTGCTGAGGTTGTCCAGCGCCAGGTGGATGGGGGTGAGCCTGGTGGCGAAGGGCTCGGCCCTGGTGTCGTCGCGAAACCCCAGATTCCCGCTGGCGATTCTCAGGGTATCGACAATCATCCTGGGCAGGGGGCCGGGCTCCCCGGGTTGTTCCTCTGGCACAGGCTCTGGCAGCAGGCGCTGGAAATTGAACTCTCCATCGCCAAAGCGGACCAGTTCGGCGCTGGGCTGCTCCAGGGCAATCTCGCGAAACGTCCAGGCCCGGTGCCACAGGCTGCGCAGCTGGAAGTTGAGGTACAGGCGCTCAAACCCGGCAATGGGGGTGCCGTCGTCCTCGGTGATGGCAAAGCCCAGCACTTCAGCGCTCAGGGCGTAGGGGTTGATATTGACATCCTGAACCGCCACCGGCCGGTCGAGGAGCTGCCCGAGCCTGGCGGTGAGTTGCTCCTGGGCCACCCAGGGCAGGAGCAAAAAGCCCGCGAGGGTATAGATCGCGAGCGCGGCCACCAGCCACCAGCGCTTGCGCCTGAACTCCAGCCAAGCAGCGGGGCGGGCAAGGCTGCGCAAGGTGGCGCTCGTGCGCCGGGTCAGTGGCAACACCAGTGGTGAAAGCGAAAACTTGCTGATGACGGAATTCCCTGGCTATGGTCCAGGGTAAGAACTTAGATAATCAGCGGCGGAAAAGCCAGAGGTTTGGCTCCCCAGGGGGAAATTCTCTGGCTTTTCGCCCCCATCTCCCCTCTCCGGCGGCGGGGCGGGGCTGGCGGTGGCGTTCCGGGAGACCACCTGGCCCCCGATGCAGGGAGTGCCGTTCCCTGCTAGGCTGAGGGTAGGTGAGGTGGCGCGGGATTTGGCCGGGGCGTTCCCGTGGGGGCCCTCGGCCTCTTCCCCCCAAACCCCCGAATCACCCATCCGCAACCCCACAAAGGAGTCAAACCATGAGAAATATCTGGATTCTGGTGGCCGAGAGCAGCCAGGCGAAGATCTACCAGGCGGAACTGACACTGGACACCATCACCGAACTCCACCACCTCGAGCATCAGGAATCCAGAATGCGCGAACGGGACATCACCTCCGACCTGCCGGGCAGCAACGCCGCCAGCGGCTCTGGCAGCCACCATCGCTTTGAGCCCCACACCGGCATCAAGGAGCAGGAGACCATCAACTTTGCCCGCGAGATCAATGGGCTGCTGGACGAGGGCAGGCGTGCCAAGGCCTATGCCAAGCTGGCGGTCATCGCCTCACCGGACTTTCTCGGCCAGCTGCGCAGCGGCATGAACCCCCAGGTGCGCAAGCTGGTGGCCCACGAGGTGGACAAGAATGTGGTGAGGGCCCCGGAGGCAGAATTGCGCAAATTGCTCCCCAAGACCTTCTACTCCCATATTGAGTGACCTATTAACCCGACGTGAAATATTGTCGGGTTAACACACGGCGCAGGGATGCGCCGTCATTGGCCGAAGGACAATGCAAGCCTCTAAAATACAAGGGATTTACTCGGGCTGCGCCCTCGCCCTGCGGGTCAGCCTGTCGGCTGCTCTCTCGCAAGGCTCGAGTCGCAAAATTCCGCCAGTATTTTCGAGGCCCGCAACAAAATAGATAGGGATATCTATTTTGTTGCCGGGTTAATCGTACTCTTTCAATTTGATACTGCCTTATGGTCCGGGCTCCTACACCAATCCGATCTGGCCAAAATCAAATTGAAACAGCACTCGGAGCCCACGCCGTGGGCAAACCCGGTGTGGCGGTGACGCCGCCAGCTTCGGTTCGGCGGGCACCCGCGCCTTGTCCCCGGGAGCCCTGTTGGCTAAGATAGCCGACTCAATTCCCACAACCCGACTTCCCTATGTCCATATTCGATTTTGCCGAGGGCCGCGAGGGCTATTACGGCCAGTATGGCGGCACCTTTTTGCCGGAAATTCTCTCCGCCACCATCGAGGAGTTGCAGGTCTGTTTTGCCGAGGCCAGGAACGACCCCAGCTTCTGGCAGGAATTCGTGGCCATGATGCAGTCCTACTCGGGGCGGCCGACGCCGGTCACCTACCTGGAGAACCTGTCCCGCAAACTTGGCGGTGCGCAGATCTATGTCAAGCGGGAAGACCTCAACCACACCGGCTCCCACAAGATCAACAACGTCATCGGTCAGGGCCTGCTGTGCAAGCGCCTGGGCAAGACCCGGGTGATCGCCGAGACCGGTGCCGGTCAGCACGGCTACGCCACCGCCACCATGGCGGCGCGTTTTGGCTTCGACTGCAAGATCTACATGGGCGCCGTGGATGTGGCCCGCCAGCGCCCCAATGTGTTCTGGATGGAGCGCATGGGGGCCGAAGTGGTGGCGGTCACCGACGGCCAGCAAACCCTCAAGGATGCCATCAACGAGGCGCTGCGGGACTGGGTCACCAATATGGCCAACACCCACTATGTGCTGGGCACCGCCTGCGGTCCCCACCCCTTCCCGGAGATGGTCAGCTACTTCCAGTCCATTATTGGCAAGGAGGCGCGGGGGCAGATTCTCGAGGTGGCGGGCAAACTGCCGGACCGGGTCTACGCCTGTGTCGGCGGTGGCTCCAACGCCATGGGTATCTTCCAGGGCTTTATGGACGACGCCAATGTGGAGCTGGTGGGCTGCGAGGCTGGCGGCTTCGGCCCCGGCAAGGGCAACCACGCGGCGCGGCTGGCCTACCCCGACGCCTCGGTGGGGGTGGCCCAGGGCTTCAAGACCTACTTCCTCCAGGACGACGACGGCAATATGCTGGAAACCCACTCCATCGCCGCCGGTCTCGATTACATCGGGGTCAACCCCATCCTGGTGCACATGTGGGAGAACGGCAAGGCGCGCTTTACCGCCGCCACCGACGACAGTGTGCGCGAGGCCCTCAAGCTGGTGATGCGCACAGAAGGCCTGATTCCCGCCCTGGAGAGCACCCACGCTTTCGCCACCGCCATCGAGGAGGCGCCAGCAATGGCCAGGGACCAGGTGATTCTGATCAACCAATCCGGGCGCGGTGACAAGGACATCTTCACCATTGCCGACGCCCTCGACGACCACAAGTGGAAAGACTTCATTCGCAGCAAGGCGGCGCAGTATGACCTCGAAAAATAGCGGACTTGAGCAGTACCTGCGCCAGCGCAAGGAGGGCAAGGAGCTGCTGGTGATGACCCATGTGGTCTGCGGTTACCCCTCCTTCGAGGCCAACTGGAAGGAGCTGGAGATCATGGCGGAGTTCGACGTGGATGTGGTGGAGCTTCAGTTTCCCTTCTCCGAGCCCAGTGCCGACGGCCCCCTGTTTGTCCGCGCCAATGAGCTAGCCCTCAAGAACGGGGTCAAGCCCGCCGACTGTTTTGCCTTTATGGCCAGGGTTGCCCGGCACTTCCCCTTCAAGGTGCTGATGATGGGTTACTACAACACCGCCTTTAAGATGGGCGCCGACAAATTCCTCACCAGCCTCAAGGGGGCCGGTGGTTGCGGCTATATTCTGCCGGACCTG
>CAZWUP010000277.1:0-4091 GCA_964637045.1 uncultured Porticoccaceae bacterium
TATAAAAGTGTCCTTGTCGAACCGGTCAACCCCGAGATGCGCCAGGTAGCGGGGGAGCTTTTCCCGGTCGTGCCTGTGGGTCACTGTCAGCCAGTGCTCCACTGACCGCCACCATCGTTCTGGTTCCCGCCAGGTGAGGATAAACCTGCTGCCGGGGTAGGCGCTATCCAGGACCTTAAAGCAGTCTTTCATGCTCCACGGGCGGTCGTGGAGAGAGCGGAATCCTGCGGCGATAAACAGCGCCACGCCATAGCTGTCGTACTGGCAGAGGTCATCCACCATCAGTCGCCAGGGATATTCGGCAAAACGCGCCGCCCGGGAGTTGTCGGATGCGGACGGGACCGACTGGCGAAAGATGTCGTGAATGGCATCAGGACTGCCTACGGGGCCGAGGCCCAGTAGACCAAAACAAGCTCCCAGGGTACTGGTGCCGGTTTTGCTAAATCCAACGCCGACGTATCGGGGGCCCGGGATCGGGGTCATGGCGAACATTTGGTCTCCAAAGCTGCGAGCTCCGTTGGGCTGTCTTACCCGCGGGGCAGACGGCCGAAAATAGTGTTGATGGCATGACACACGAACAAGAAAAAGTCGTCGTGTGCGCAGATGATATAACCTATCCGGCGCGACCAACACCCGGGCAATTGGCAATTCCTGGAGATTTGAGCAGATACTCCGACTTGCCAGCACGGGTGCCTGGCCGTGATAATCCACCTGACCACCGGAGAGTCGTCACCGGTATTGCCACTATCCGAACCCCGATCACTGCCGACTCTCGCCTTCAATTGGCCAACCAAAATGATAGCTATCGGTTGCCACCACCCCAGAGAATACTGCTATGAACGAAGCCTGGATCATCGACGCCGTGCGCTCCCCCCGCGCTATCGGCAAGCCCGGAAAGGGCGCCTACAGCGGCATTCACCCCCAGCGCCTGCTCAGCCAGGTGCTGGCCGCCGTTGCCCAGCGCAACCAACTCGATACCGCGGAGATTGACGACGTCATCATCGGCTGTATCGCCCAGGTGGGCCAGCAGGGCAACTGCATCGCCCGCATGGCCGCCCTGGATGCCGGCTACGACACCGCCGCCAGCGGCACCACCGTGGACCGCTTTTGCGGGTCCAGCATCACCGCCATGAACATGGCGGCCACCAGCATCATTGCCGGGTTTGAAGACTTGATCATCGCCGGTGGCGTGGAAATGGCCTCCTACACCGCGACCCTGGGCTATCCCGGCCACATCGACAGCGGCAACCTTCACTTGCGGGAAATGCACCCCATGGGCAATGTGGGGCTGTGCGCCGATATCATCGCCATGGAGGAGGGGTTCAACCGCCAGGACGTGGACAATTTCGGCTATCAGAGCCAGCGCCGCACCGCCGTGGCCATGGCGGAAGGCCGCTTTGCCAACAGCCTGATTCCCATCTATCGCGAGGACGGCAGCCTGGCCCTGGAGTCGGAGGAGTACCCTCGCCCGGACACCACCCTGGAAGGCCTGTCCCAACTTACAGCGCCGTTCGGCAACCTGCTGGACTTTCCCGTCGACGATACCGGGACCACCTACCGGATGCTGATCGACAAGCGCTGGCCCGGTCTCCAGATCGACAATATTCACCACGTCGGCAACTCCTCAGGGGTGGTGGACGGTGCCGCCGCCCTGGTGCTGGCATCCCCCGCCTACGCCAAGGCCAACGGTCTCAAGCCGAGGGCCCGCATCAGGATGACCGCCAATTCCGGCGGCAGTCCCTCCCACATCCTCAACCAGCCCGGCCCCTCGGCCCTCAAGGCCCTCAAGCGCGCCGGCATGACGGTGGGGGATATCGACGTTTTCGAGGTCAACGAGGCTTTCGCCTCGGTGGTGCTGAAGTTTATGAAAGATCTCCAGGTGCCCCACGACAAGGTCAACATCAATGGCGGCGCCATCGCCATGGGCCACCCGGGGGGGCCCACCGGAGCGATGATGATTGGCACTGCGCTGGACGAGCTGGAACGCAGCGACAAGAGCACTGCCCTGATCACCATGTGTGCGGCGGGGGGCATGGCGCCGACGGTGATCATCGAGCGCATCTGATGGCAAACATCGGGTCGGCTCAAGGGCCGGCCCGGACCGCGCCCAACCTTCCCGACAACTCAAGGTTTACCTGGTATGAATTCACACCCCAACCCCGATCTCGCCAGGCGCTCCCTGATGCTGGATGGGGCGCTCAATATGCGGGATTTTGGCGGTTACGCCACCGCGGACGGCCGCGCGGTGACTCGCGGCCAGCTGTTCCGCTCCGGCTCCCTCGCCAATCTCACTCCCGCCGCCCGGCAAAGCTTTGCCGAGCTCGGCATCACCCTGATCTGTGATCTGCGCCGCGACGAGGAGAGGCGCAGCGCGCCAACCCCTGAATTTCCCCATGCCCCCCGTCAGCTGGCAATCCCCATGCTCACCGGCAGCCCCGAGCGGATGCGCGCTCTGCTCAAGGGCGACGGGGTAACCCTTGCCGAGCGCATCGACTTTATGGTGCAGGGCAACCGCGATCTGGCTGTCAAGCACCGCGAGGATTACGGGCGCATGTTCGCCGCCCTGCTCGACCACGAGGAGGGCGGCTTTTTGGTGCACTGTACCGCCGGCAAGGACCGCACCGGCTTTGCCTGTGCCCTGGTTCTCCATGCGCTCGGGGTGCCGGAAGACACCATCATGGCGGATTACCTGCTTACCAACCACGCCCTGGATATCGAAGGCTATATGATTCCACTGGCCCGCAGTCACGGCCATGTTATCCCCGAGGATCGCGAAGAATTGATGGCCCTGCTGGGGGTGCGCGAGGAATACCTCAGGGCCGCCCTGGACAGCATCCTGGAAGAGTTTGCCAGCGTCGAGGCCTATCTGGAAAGGGCGATTGGCTTGGATGGGGCCGCCCGGGAGTGGCTGCAGCGACGCTATGTGGAGAGTGCCTGAAGCGCCGCTTTGGCGATAAGCTGCAGGTTGCAGGCGGATGGTTTGGGGCAAGCAGGGTCTTGCTCATAGCCTGTATGGACTTGGTCAGCGCCAGTTTAACGTGGGCCTGGCGGCAAAAAGTAGGTAGACTGAAGCCCACAAAAGTGTGCAATTAAAATAAGGAGTATTGCCATGCGGCTGGATCTGGTTGTCCCCAACGAGGGGGAGTTTTCTCAACAGGCGGTGGCATCCTGCCCCGATTTCGAGGACATGGGTTTTGGTGGTCTCTGGTTTACCGACCATGTGGTGGGCCAGCGCGCCTATCAACCTGTGTACGGCCCGGTGTGGCTGGAGATCATGACGGCAATGACCTGGGCCGCCGCCAATACCAAAACCATTCGTCTCGGCACCGGCGTGCTGGTGGTGCCCTATCGCGACCCGGTGATGACTGCCAAGCAGCTCACCACCATCGATGTGCTGTCCGGCGGGCGGGTGGACTTGGGGGTTGGCACCGGCTGGTCAAAGGGGGAGTACCACGCCCTCGGCCGCGGCGATATTTTTGACCAGCGGGGCGCCGTTACCGATGAGTCCCTGGATGTGATGCTGCGCTGCTGGGAGGGTGGTGAGTTCAGCTGGGACGGCCAGTGGAGCAATTTCCGCCGCCTGGAGTTTGCCCCCACCCCGGTCCAGAAACCCCGCATTCCCCTGTGGATAGGCTCCCGGGGTACCGCCCCCGCGCCGCTGCGGCGGGTGGCCAAGTACGCCGATGTCTGGCACCCCACCCAGCTCAGCCCGGCGGAACTCAAGGAGGGGGCGGCGCGGGTCAACGAGATGGCGGAGCGGGAGATCCCCACCAGCATTCGCTGTCAGTATCCTGCGGACACCCCCATCAACCAGCTGCAGGATGAGCTTGAATCCTACCGGGAGGCGGGCTGTATTCAGGCGGCGGTGGACCTCAAGTCGACGTCTCACAGCGAGCTGATGAACGCGGTGGAAAACCTGGCCACCCTGATTTCCTCCCTGAAATAAGGGGCAAAGGTTGGCGTGACTGGTCAGCACCTCGGTGCTGACGACTATTCACAGGTTGGAAACTGGTGCTCTTTCAATTTGCTACTGCCGTATGTTCCGGTTCTCTTGTAGGAGCCCGGCACCCAGGGCACTCGCTCCGCTCGCG
>CAZWUP010000278.1:0-4076 GCA_964637045.1 uncultured Porticoccaceae bacterium
TCTTAGTGCCTAAAATGCCGCATCCCGGTAAACACCATGGCGATGCCGTGCTCGTCGGCGGCGGCGATCACCTCATTGTCCCGCATCGAGCCGCCGGGCTGGATAACGCAGCTGATGCCCACCTGGGCGGCGTTGTCGATGCCGTCGCGGAAGGGGAAGAAGGCGTCCGATGCCATCACCGCGCCCTTGACCGCAAGGCCGGCGTGCTCGGCCTTGATGGCGGCGATGCGGGCGGAGTTGACGCGGCTCATCTGGCCGGCGCCGACGCCGATGGTCTGTCTGTTCTTAGCATAGACAATGGCGTTGGACTTGACGAACTTGGCCACTTTCCAGGCGAAGATCAGGTCGTGGACCTCGGCCTCGGTGGGGGCGCGCCGGGTCACCACCTTGAGATCCCTCTCCGCCACCATGCCCAGGTCGGCATCCTGCACCAACAGGCCGCCGTTGACCTTTTTGAAGTCGAACTGGGGGGGGCGGGTTGCGGCCCATTCGCCGCATTCCAGCACCCGCACATTCTGCTTGGCGGCGGTGATGGCGAGGGCCTCAGGGGAGATGGACGGGGCGATAATCACCTCGACAAACTGGCGCTCGACAATCAGCTTGGCGGTGGCGGCATCCAGCTCGCGGTTGAAGGCGATGATGCCGCCGAAGGCGGATTCGGGATCGGTGGCATAGGCCAGCTGGTAGGCCGCACCTATGCCCTCCAGGCTTACCGCCACGCCGCAGGGGTTGGCGTGCTTGACGATTACACAGGCCGGCTTGGTGAAGGACTTGACACACTCCAGTGCCGCGTCGGTGTCCGCCACATTGTTGTAGGACAGCTCCTTGCCCTGCAGCTGGCGGGCGCTGGCGATACCCACGTCCAGGGGCTCGGCCTCCACGTAGAAGGCGGCCTTTTGGTGGGGGTTCTCGCCGTAGCGCATGTCCTGCTGCTTGATGAACTGCAGGTTGTAGGTGTTGGGGAACCCCCGCTTCTCGTTGCTGGTGTTTCTGGCGCCAAAGTGGTTGGCGATCATGCCGTCGTACTGCGCGGTGTGCTCGAAGGCCTTCACCATCAGGGCGTAGCGGGTGTTGTAGCTGAGCTGGCCACCGTTGGCCTGGAGCTCCTCGAGGATACAACCGTAGTCCCCGGCGTTGACCACGACCGCCACATCGCTGTGGTTCTTGGCGGCGGAGCGCACCATGGTGGGCCCGCCGATGTCGATATTCTCGATGGCGGTGGCCAGGTCGCAGTTGGGATCCGCCACGGTGGTCTTGAAGGGGTAGAGGTTGACCACCACCATGTCGATGGGTTGGATGCCGTGCTCGGCCATCACGGCGTCGTCGGTGCCGCGCCGACCGAGGATGCCACCGTGGACCCTGGGGTGCAGGGTTTTCACCCGACCGTCCATCATCTCGGGAAACCCTGTGTAGTCGGAAACCTCCACTGCGGGGATGCCCTCCGCCTTGAGCAGGCGAAAGGTGCCACCGGTGGACAGGATCTCGACACCGAGGCCGCTGAGGGCGCGGGCAAAGTCGAGGATGCCGGTTTTGTCGGAAACGCTGATCAGCGCGCGGCGGATGGGTTTCAGTTGATCGCTCATGGTGCTCTCTTGGGGGCTGGATGAATTACAGCAGATTGTACTGCTTGAGTTTCTTGCGCAGGGTGCCGCGGTTGAGGCCGAGCATCTCTGCGGCCCTGCTCTGGTTGTTGCTGGTGTACTCCATTACCGCTTCCAGCAGCGGACACTCCACCTGCTCCAGCACCAGCTGGTAGAGGTCGCAGGCGGGCTGGCCGTCCAGCTGGGCAAAGTAGTGGGCCATGGCCAGCTCGACGTTTTCCCGCAGCGAGTGGTACCTGGGCTGGGGTTGCAGTTCGATGGCGCCTTCGCTGTCCGTGTTGAGGGTAAATCTGTTGGCGGCAGTCATGCGGCTTCTTCCCTTGGCGTTTTCTGATTGTCGAAATAAGCCTCCAGCGCGTCCAGCTGCGCTTCGGCTTGGTCCAATTGGTTGAAGGTCCGCCCCGGGGTGACGTCCCCCAGGGTGGCCAGATACCAGCCCACATGTTTGCGGGCGATACGCACCCCCAGGTACTCCCCGTAATGCCGGTGCAGCGCGGCCACATGGCTGCACAGCGCGGTGCGGACTTCGGCGGCCGTGGGGCCGGGCAGCAGCTCGCCGGTGGCCAGGAAGTGGTTGATCTCGCGGAACAGCCAGGGCCGGCCCTGGGCGCCGCGGCCGATCATCACCGCCGCCGCGCCGGTGTGGGCGAGGACGGCGCGGGCCTGGTGCGCTGTGTTGATGTCGCCGTTGGCCATTACCGGGATACCCACGGCATCGACGATGGCGGCAATGGTGTCGTATTCGGCGGCACCGGCGAACTTGCAGGCCCGGGTGCGGCCGTGGACCGCCAGGGCCTGGACCCCGGCGTCCTCGGCAAGCCGTGCAATGTTCAGGCCGTTGCGGCGCTCCGGGCTGGGGCCGGTGCGAATTTTCAGCGTGACGGGGATAGCCACGGCGGCGACCACCGCCTTGAGGATCGCGGCCACCAGGGCCTCGTCCTCCAGCAGGGCGGAACCGGCGGCCCGCTTGCACACCTTTTTGGCCGGGCAGCCCATATTGATATCGATGATCTGGGCGCCGAGGCGGGCGTTCTGGCGGGCGGCATCGGCCAGCATCTCCGGATCGCCGCCGGCGATCTGCACCATCCGGGGACCGGGTTCGGCGGCGTGGGGCAGGCGCAATCTGGACTTGGCGGTGTGCCACAGCCGGGTGTCGGCGGTGACCATCTCCGACACCGTGAGCCCGGCGCCAAAGCGGCGGCACAGCTGGCGGAACGGCAGGTCGGTGACCCCGGCCATGGGCGCCAGCACGGTGCGGGTCGCGATGTTGTGGGTGCCAATACTGAACAATTGCCTAGCCCTGTCCCGGAGAGTGTCAATAACCCCCCACCATCGCCACCGTCCTGGGGTCGATAGTGCCTGGGTGTCAAAATTATCGGATCTAAAAAAGCAGCTTCCCGGAAATAACAGCAGCCGGAAAAGGGGCAACATGATACCCCCTCAGGGGGCGGGGAAAAAGCACGAAATTACCAATGGTCGCCGGCGGTGACTACTGGCCGATGGTCAGCCTGAAGGAGACCGCATCCCTGCCCGGATCGACGATTTCCAGCTCCAGCTTAACGGGCTTGCCGCTGGGCATCGGAGCGGCGCTGTCCAGCTCCCCCCCCAGGTACTCCCGGGGGGTGAAAGTGCGCCTGGCGACCACCTGGCTTTGCAGGTCCTCGAAGACCAGGGTCAGGTGGGGGAAGGGTTGGGGGAAAGGGGCGTTGTTGACGATCACCGCATCCACCAGCAGGGCGCCGGCAACCCTGGGGTGGCTGCGGACCACCAGGCTGCTGCTGACAATCCGGTCGAGGTCGAGCTGGGGCTTGAGGGCGCAGCCCAGGGTTTGGCACAGGGTTTCCGTCACTGGCCACAGGGGCGAGGTTCGCTCCACCCGATGGCTGTTGAAATAGGCCAATTGGGCCATCAGAGCGCCGGCCGCCAGGGCCGAGCCCAGGTACCAGGACCAGTGGCTGGCGGCACCCGCCGGTTCCCCCCGGGCCTCGGTATCGGGGATAAAGCTGTGGGCCTCTGGCCGCCAGGTGGCCATGGTGCCCCGGTCGAGGGCCAGCTCCGCCAGCTCGGTGTCGGCGGCCTCTCCGCCCTCAAGCGGGGTGGGGGGCGCAGGTTCGCTGGCCAGCCTCGCCGCGACCTGCGCCGCCGCGTCGACAGCTGTCGGCTGGGGTCCCTGGGGTGACTCGGGTTGCCCGGCTTCGACCTGCGGCTCGGGTTCGGCTCCAGGCCGGGGTTCCGGTGCTGGTGCGGGCTTGGTCCCGGCGCCGGGGTTGGGGCCGCCCGCCGGGGGGGTGGCCGGCGGCGCCGTATCGGCGACCCGGGCCGGGCTGTCGGGCTGAGGGGTATGGACTGCGGTGGCCCCGGCTGCAGGCCCCCCGGGGGGCGGGCTGTCGGTGCCCAGCAGGGAGATATCAAAGTTGTCGTCGATCAGGAAGTCCCCGTCATCCTTCCAGTCAAAGCTGACCTTGTCCCCACCCT
>CAZWUP010000279.1:0-4073 GCA_964637045.1 uncultured Porticoccaceae bacterium
TACAGGGATGTACTCGTGCCGGTGCTGGAAACCTCTGCCCTCGGCCACTACCGCCGTGTAGCCTTTGACTCTGACTTATGTGTAAGGGCTTTGTGGTGCTTCGTAGCACACCTGCAGTTGGGCTGAATCCGGTGCCATTCGATTAGTGGAAGATTTCCCAACAACCTGTTGTTCTATCGACGTTGTTCTATGGCAGAGGGCAATCCAGTGAGTCAGCGCACCAGTGTATCGCCGCGGTTGCAGTCGCCGGGGGAGGAGTTGGCCAACGCCCTGAGTCACGGCCTGGGCCTGCTGGCGGCACTGATCGCCGCGCCACTGTTGTACCAGCGGGCACTGGCGGTTGGCGATACCGCCTTTGTGGTGGGTTCCAGCGTGTTTTCCGCCTCCATGATTCTGCTCTACCTGGGCTCCACCCTCTACCACGGCTTGCCGGCGGGAAGGGCCAAAAGGATCTTTCGGGTGATCGAACACTCCGCCATCTATCTGTTGATTGCCGGAACCTATACCCCCTTTACCCTGGGGGTGCTACAGGGGGCCTGGGGCTGGACCCTGCTGACGATTATCTGGAGCCTCGCCCTGGTGGGGGTAACCCTGAAGGCGCTCAACCGGGTGTCCCACCCGGTGGTCTCCACCGGCCTGTATGTGCTGATGGGCTGGCTGATTGTGGTGGCCATCAACCCCCTCTATCAGCGGCTGCCGGCAGCGGGCCTGGCCTGGCTGCTGGCGGGGGGCGTGGCCTATACCCTCGGGGTCGCCTTCTACGCCACCGACGCCCGGTTGCGCTACGGCCACTTTGTCTGGCACCTGTTTGTCCTGGCGGGAACCCTGTGCCATTTTTTGGCGGTGTACTGGTACGGGGCCTGGCGACCGCTGTGATGGACGGACTACAGGGTGGGTGTGGTGCGCGCGATGATATGGTCGCGGTCTGCCGCAGCGCCGAGGCTGCCATAGAGCAGGCCCCGCCCTGAGCCAAGGCGGTTGACGGCAAAGGTTTCCGCCACTACCGGGTCGCCGTAGCGAAGCAGGGTCGCCGCCTGCCAGGTGATCGCCAGTGGTTCGACCAGCATCCGCAGCTGACCTTCGTCCAGTTCCCCCGCCAGGCTGTCCTTCAAGCTGGCCAGGGCGGTGTCAAACACTGGCAGCGAGCCCTGGGCGGGCTCCATTTCCGCCAGCCAGGCCGGCACCAGCTCCGGGGCTCTGGTGAGGGCGCGGGCCACATCCAGGCACTGGATATTGCCGGATCCCTCCCAGATGGCGTTGACCGGCGCCTCGCGATAGAGCCGCGCGAGCACATTGTCCTCGATCGCCGCCACCCCGCCGATGCACTCCATGGCCTCGGCAATATGGCCGGGCGCCCGCTTGCACACCCAGTATTTGCCCAGGGCGGTACCCAGGCGCAACAGCGCCGCCTCCTGGGGGTCCTGCTGGCGGTCGAAGGCCCTGGCCAGGCGCAGGGCGACGGCCAGGGCGGCCTCCGACTCAATGGCGAGGTCGGCGAGCACGTTCGCCATAAGGGGTTGTACGCTCAGGTACTCGCCGAAGGCCCGGCGGCCCCGGCAGTGATGGATGGCCTCCGCCGCGGCCTGGTGCATCAGCGCCGCCGAACCCACCACGCAGTCCAGGCGGGTGCAGGCCACCATCTCCAGAATGGTGGCCACCCCCCGTCCCTCGTCACCGATCAGCCAGGCCTCGGCGCCGCGGAACTCCACTTCAGCGGAGGCGTTCGAGCAGTTGCCCATCTTGTCCTTGAGGCGCTGGATATGGATGGCATTTCTGTCGCCATCGGGCCGCCAGCGCGGCAGCAGAAAACAGGACAGCCCGCCGGCGCTCTGGGCCAGCACCAGAAAGGCGTCGCTCATGGGTGCCGAGCAAAACCATTTGTGGCCGACAAGGGTGTAGCGTCGGCCGGGTCCCCGGGTACCCAGGGGCGTGGCCTGAGTGGTATTGGCGCGCACATCCGAGCCACCCTGCTTTTCGGTCATCGCCATGCCGATGGTGACCCCGGTCTTGTCGCCATAGGGGACATTGCGGGGGTCGTACTCCGAATGGAGAATCTTCGTCAGCCACTGGCTGGCGATGTCGGGCTGGTGTCTGAGGGTTGGCACCGCGGCAAAGGTCATGGTCAATGGGCAGGCGGTGCCGGGGTCGGCGTGGATATGGAGATAGGTCATCGCCGCCCGCTCCAACTGTGCATCTGTTGCCTGCCCGGTCCAGGGCAAGCTGTGTTGGCCCTGGCCGATGGCCCAGGCCATCAGCTGGTGATAGGCGGGGTGGTAGTTGACCTGATCGATGCGGCGGCCGAAGCGGTCGTGGGACTGGAACTCCGGTTTGTGGCGGTTGGCGGCAAAGCCCGCCGCCAGCAGCTCGTGGCCCGCAGCGTGGCCGTAGGCCTCCAGCCGCGGCCATTCACCAGCGCCACCAAAGCGGGAGACATAGTGGCGCAGCACCTTGTCGCTGGTGTACAGGTTGTAATTTTCCAGCGGCGACGGCTGGTTGAAAACCTGGTGAGTCTCGCTGCCGGCAGTATCGCTGACCATGTTGAATAGGACCTGCTGAGCTTTGGCTGTAACGCCTTACACATAAGTCAGATTCAAGGGCTACACGGCGGTGGCGGCCGAGGGCAGAGGTTTCCAGCACCGGCACGAGTACATCCCTGTAGCCTGCGTCGGCGACGTCCTGTCGCCGACGCTGCTGGAAACCTCTGCCCTCGACCCCGAAGTGTCGCCCAAATTTCCGACTTGTGAGTAACTCTAGTCCAGATCACGGGCCGGGGACAGGCCTCCGGCGCCTGCCCGGTGATGCTGTGGATGCCGCTCAAGCCTTGAGGCGTTTGTACTTCATCCGCTCCGGCTGGGCGTGGGCTCCCTTGCGCTTGATCAGATCCTCGTGGTAATCGCTGAAGTTGCCGTCGTGGAAGACCACCTCCGAGTTGCCTTCAAAGGCCAGGATATGGGTGGCCACCCGGTCGAGGAACCAGCGGTCGTGGGAGATCACCAGCACACAGCCGGGGAAGGCCAGCATGGCTTCCTCCAGGGCGCGCAGGGTTTCGATATCCAGGTCGTTGGAGGGTTCGTCCAGCAGCAGCACATTGGCGCCCTGCTTGAGGGTGTTGGCCAAATGGAGGCGGCCCCGTTCGCCGCCGGAGAGGTCGCCGACCCGCTTCTGCTGGTCGCTGCCCTTGAAGTTGAAGCGACCCAGGTAGGCGCGGGAGGGTACCTCGTAGCTGCCGATCTTGAGAATGTCGTGGCCGTCGGAGATGGCTTCCCACACGGTTTTCTTGTCGTCCAGGCTTTCCCTGCTCTGCTCCACGAAGGCCATATTGACGGTTTCACCGATATCGATAGTGCCGGCGTCCGGCTGCTCGCGGCCGGCGATCATGCGGAACAGGGTGGATTTGCCGGCGCCGTTGCCGCCGATGATGCCGACGATGGCCCCCTTGGGCACGCTGAAGGTGAGGTCGTCCATCAGCAGCCGGTCGCCGTAGGCCTTGCTGATGCCGTTGAATTCGATCACCTTGTCGCCGAGGCGTTCGCCCGGGGGAATATAGATCTCGTTGGTTTCGTTGCGCTCCTGGAATTCCCGGGACTGCATTTCCTCAAAGCGGGCAATCCGGGCCTTGCTTTTCGCCTGGCGGCCCTTGGGGTTTTTGCGCACCCACTCCAGCTCCTCCTTCATGGCTTTCATATGGGAGGTCTGTTCCCGGGATTCCTGCTCCAGGCGCTTTTCCTTGGTTTCCAGCCAGGTGGAATAGTTGCCTTCGTAGGGAATGCCGTGGCCGCGGTCGAGCTCGAGAATCCAGCCCGCCACATTGTCGAGGAAGTAGCGGTCGTGGGTGACCGCCACCACGGTGCCGGAGAACTCTTCGAGAAATTTCTCCAGCCAGAACACGGATTCGGCATCCAGGTGGTTGGTGGGCTCGTCGAGGAGCAACATATCGGGTTTGGACAGCAACAGGCGGCACAGCGCCACCCGGCGGCGCTCGCCGCCGGACAGTTTGGAGACATCCGCATCCCAGGGCGGCAGGCGCAGGGCGTCGGCGGCCACTTCCAGCTGGTTGTTGAGGTTGTGGGCAT